>JAKQSH010000389.1 GCA_029570245.1 Deltaproteobacteria bacterium
TCGCGATCCTTGGGCGGTACGCGGTTTACCAGCCTGTCATCAATAAAAAGCTCGCCGTCGGAAATTTCCTCCAGACCGGCTATGCAGCGCAGCAGCGTGGATTTGCCGCAGCCCGACGGACCGACCAGCACCAGGAACTCGCCGTCGGCGATGTCCATTGTGATTCCGGCCAGCACGCGCACCTTGCGCTCGTATACCTTCTCTATGAATCTGAGACGGAGTTCAGACATTTTTCAAAGCGCTCCTTTATTCCACAAAAACCTTGCCGCTTCTTGGCGGTACAGTAATGGCGACTTTTCCGTCGGCTCCGATGGTAACCGAATCGCCGTCGTCTTCGTCATCCCATACATTGTGCAGTTTTTTGCCTGCTGCAAAACCGGTCTGCATCTCGGAGCCGTCGAAAGCCGTAACGCTTGCGTGGTTAGGATTGGCGTTGATTACCACCAGCGCGCGTTTGCCGTCATATGTGCGCTCGAAAGCGAATATTCCGGCGTCGGCCTCGTCTCCGGTGTGATCGGTAGACCAGCGTATCGTCAGATCGCCGCGCGACAGCGGCTCGACTTCGCGCCGCATGGCAGCCAGCCTGCTTATGTGCATGTAGGTGCGGCCTTCAGTATCGTAGCCGCTTGTCCAGAGGTCTTCGCGGTTGGCCGGGTCGTTGCCGCCTGAAAATTCCTGTTCGGTGCCGTAGTAGAGACAGGGAATGCCGTCGGTGGTGAAAAGGAAGAACAGCGCAGAGTGCAGCGTGGTGATGTCGTCGTTGTCGTACATGAAGCGCGCCACGTCGTGATTGTCCATGAAGTTGACCAGCAACTGCTGCGGAGTCAAGCCTCTGCCCTCAGAATCCACCGGACCGTTTTCGACCGGCTCATTGCCGTAGTTGATTTTGCGGGCTGTCATAAGATTTTCGATGTTGCGCGTAGGCGCGTTATACTTGAATACGCCGTCGAGCACCTGGAACTTCTGCGAGAAGTAGAAGACCGAATCCATTTCGGCATTCTTTGTGAACGATCCGATCAGTTCGTCGTTGCCGTCGAACGCCTCACCGAACATGAAAAAGTTTTCCTTGCCGATGGCTTTGGCGTGGGCGCGGATTTCACGGCAGAAATATTGCCAGAACTCGTGCTCGACATGTTTTACCGTGTCGATGCGGAAACCGTCGAAGTCGGCCTCTTCCATCCAGAACTTGAAGACCTCCGTCAACGCTTTCTGAACTTCGGGAAGCTTTGTATTCAGGTCTTTAAGCCCTCCGGGGAAATCGCCTTCGACTTCCTGAAGCCGCACATATTCCCAGCACGGAGCGCAGTTGCCCCACCAGTCGGAGGAGTTACAAGTGTCGTCCCAGTGGCCGGCCATCTGACAGGCTGCGATTTCGCGCCCCCATACCGTCACGCGGCCTTTGCGGTTATACCAGTTTTCATTCTGAAATTCTTCAGGCATGGGCGGCGTGCGGTTGATGTCCGGCATGTATATCCAGCGTATAGGAGCCTGGCCGTATTCGCCGCCGGAATTTGTTCCTTGAATGCCGCGCTCGTCGAAGTCAGGGTCCCATTCCGATGTGCGCGAAAGCGGGCCGCGCGTGCCGGAGCCGTACAGCGTGTCGTCGGGATTGCCGTTGCCGTTGATGTCGTAATAAAAAAGCTGTCCTACGTGGTTGGCCACGATGTCTAAAATGACCTTTATGCCGCGCTCGTGACAGGCCTT
>JAKQSH010000398.1 GCA_029570245.1 Deltaproteobacteria bacterium
TGGATATTCTGGCCGCGAGCCTGGCGCATCAACGCTGTTATTCCGGCGTCAAGCAGCGTTTTCTGGAAACTTTCAGTCGTTTCTCTGTTGGGAGCCTTATAGCGAGAGCGGTCATGCGAATTGAATGGGATAAGGTTTACCTTGCAGTTCAGACGCAACGCCATTTTAGCCAGACGACCGGCGTCATGGAACGTATCGTTGACTCCCTTTATCAGCACGTACTCAAGCACAATGCGCTTACGGCGCTGTTTGGGAAACTGATCCAGGGCGTTCAGCAGATCGCGTATTGGATATTTTTTATTAATCGGCATCAGGCGGGAACGCACATCGTCGGTTGTCGCATTGAGTGAAACGGAAAGACTGACCTGACTGTCAAGCATAAGACGCTGAATTTCAGGCACAAGACCGCTGGTGGAAAGCACGACCCGGCGCGACGACAGGTTGACAGAATCCTCCGACATGAGGTTGTCAAGCGCAGTAATTACATTGTCGTAATTATCAAGCGGCTCGCCCATTCCCATCAGAACGACATTGCTTATGATCTGATCGCTTCCGGCCAGAGCCCGCGCTGCGGCGTGATATTGTCCGGTGATTTCACCGGCGCTGAGATTCCGCGTATATCCAAGCGTCGCCGTGTAGCAGAAACTGCAATTCATTCTGCAACCGACTTGTGTAGAGACGCACAGGGTCAGATGACCTTCGGCAGGAATAAGAACAGATTCGATTATGTTGCCGTCGTTAAGCTCGAAGCACAACTTGGCGGTTCCGTCGGCTGCCGGAACTTTTTCGACAAGGCGCGGGTGCGAAACTTCGCAAACTTCGCTCAAGCACGCGCGCATATCTTTAGAAAGGTCCGTCATATCATCGAATGACGAAGCGCCCTTCATGTGCAGCCAGCGGTAAATCTGTTTCGCTCTAAACGGCTTCTCACCAAGTCCGAGAATAAAGCCGTTTAAATCCTTAAATTTGAGATCGGTCAGGTTAGTTTTAGAAATGGTATTACCTCTATTGTCTTTCTTTAGTTGCAGAATTCTCCGGGCACGCACCAACTGCCGCTGCCTTCAATCTGGCGACAACAACCGTCCGGGTATGAACCTGCGGGACAGTCGCTGTCTTTTGTACAGTTGCGGGAACAGAAGTTCGTTCCATGACCGTCTTTAAGGCACCTGAGGCCATCCTCCAGGCAAGCTTCAGCAGCGGTGCAGGGACGACCGTCAATACCGATGTCCGGGCAATAATCGAAAGGAGCACATATGCTTTGTGTGTCGTCGATTTTCAGGCAGCAGCCGCCTTCGATGTCGAAATAACACTCGCTGGAAGACGAACATTCGTGCGTGCAAAATGAAGCCTCACCAAAGCTGGTGCAGACGGTTGGAGTGCGGCACTGCGGCAGATCGGTTCCGCATTCGTCACCGGGCCAGCCGTCGGGTTCGTTGTTTACAACTTCTTCTTCAGGCTCGGCGGCTTCTCCATCCGAATCACCGTCTGTCGGTGTGCCGACACATTTTTCATTTTCACAGGTCTGTCCTGCAAGGCAATGCGCGTCTTCAATACAAATGGCACAGACACCGTCATTGTTGCAGTGCCTGTGAGGAGATTCACAATCCAGGTCGACCTGACAGGTAAGGCGGCATTCTTTACTGTTGTAGCAAATCTGACCGTCGCCGCACTCGAAATCGTTCTTGCATGATTTTCCTGTAGTTACATCATGTTCGGCAACACACACGCCGTCGATGCAGTAGTTACCTTCCGCACAATTTTCATCAAACGCACATTCAGTACAGACTCCGGCGCCATGGCAATATGCATCCGGCTGAC
The DNA here is from genome assembly GCA_029570245.1 of Deltaproteobacteria bacterium. GTDB lineage: Bacteria > Myxococcota_A > SURF-8 > SURF-8 > SURF-8 > JAKQSH01. The sequence continues at coordinate 1,819 of JAKQSH010000398.1, forward strand.
AATCGTCGGCTGTAACACAAAACGGCAGACAACGCTCCCACTTGCAGACTTCGCCTCCGGCGCACTCGGAGTCGACAGAACAGGCAGCGCCTGCGCTTTCGTTATCGGAAGAGTTGCAGGCGGCTATTGCAATCGACAGCAACACCAGCAGCGACAGTGCTGCTCCCCAATATGCTGCTTTTTTCTGCATGAATCGACTTCCTTCCTTTTGTTAATCCGAATATCCAGAAACCGTCAGCCAGATGTGGTCCGTATTTGCAGGAAAAGTGTAGAATTTTATTGCAAACGGCTTGCGTCCGTTTGCATCCACCTGTCCTGTAACCTTTGGAAAAGTGACACCAAGTGTCGAAAGCAGCAGAAACTCGTTTACCATAAGAACATCGCCACTGCGATCAAGATAATAAACTTTCGCCATGACACCGGTAACTGGCTTTGCGCTACGGTTAACAATGCTGCCGTTAATAATTATTACGCCGTCATCAATATCGCTTTTTACATCCGCAATATCGACAGGAAAATCAGCATTGCGCATGCGGTTGAATTCGAGCACGGCGGCTTGCAGGTGCGGATAACGCCTGTCGAAAACCTTCTCATGCGGATTGTCTTTCAGCATCGCATTGGCTTCAACGTAATTTCCCTCTTCGATAAGCTTGGCTATTTCAATGAACGGGCTCTTATCTCCGTAATTCCAGAACAGATGCGGGATTTCAATTTTCCAGGTGTTGTCTTCCAGACTGAAATAATACTTGTAAGTCGTTTTCGTCCTTTTCTCCGGCGGAAGGACATCACTTGCCAGAGATTCCCTCATATAAGCGATTTCTTTTTGTTCCAGAGCATCTTTAGTAATACTGCCTGATTCCGAAGACCACTTTATGGAATCCGCCATAAGCGTAACAACAGATTCATAAGCCAGAGGCTCAATGCATTCAACAAGAGACTCCGGCAGAAAGTCGTTGCCGTTCCTGGTGCAAGAGGTGACTTTGTATGTAGAAAATTTAACTTTCAGGTCACGATAAAGGCGGTCTTTTTCGTTCTGAGGATCACAGGTTTTCTTATATTCGTCGAAAGACGTTATCTTTCTGCTTCTTGCCCCCAGCATTTCATAAGCACGCGTACAGTTGCCGGAATTGAACACTTTCCAGTATTCCTGAACAAGGGCATCGCATTCGGGAAGCGGAGTGTTGTCCTGCACAATTTCTTTTCCTTCCGGGGTCATCAGTTTTGCAGGACCGACACGAATTTCGGAATTATTCTTCTTATCGCCAGAAGCGGAAGGATTGAGATTGGGAGTTTGCGCCATAAGCGAAGTGGCGGCAAATACAATCAGCGCAGCGGAAAGAAATGCACTAACGTTGGCGATGCTTTTTTTTACTGACATTTCCGTTCACCTCGAATTCATCTTACCCGAACAGTCGGAAGCCATTCGTCAATCAATGCATTATATCCAACGGATCGCGTTTGTAAACCAATCATGCTGGTGAAACACGATGATTTTTGCGGTTTTTCTCAATCTTCCACAATGCGCACATGAAGCCTGCGGCTGCGGGGACCATCGAATTCTGCGAAATATACCGCCTGCCAGGTTCCAAGAACAATTTTTCCGTCTTCAATAAGCAGGGTCAACGAAGCACCGAAAAGACTGGACTTCAGATGCGCGTCCGAATTTCCTTCTGCATGGCGATAATCGCCGGACAGCGGAATCAGCTTCTTAAGTGTTACAAGAAGATCACGCTGCACATCAGGATCGGCACTTTCATTGATGGTTATCGCCGCAGTCGTGTGTGGCACAAAGGCTATCAGGCGACCGCATTTTACAGAAGAGTCCGCGACCAGTTTTTTCAGCTGCGGCGTAATATTTACCAGTGTTTCTCTTTCCGGTGTTTTTATTTCGAGCGTTGCAAGCATAATGTTTCATTCCTTTCGAACAATAGCATCAAGTATTCCAAGCCCTTCACTCTCAACGAAACGCAGCCGGCTCAAGCTGAAAACACGCAATAACTCCCTCGTATTGGAATTCGAAATGCCTCGCCACAACGACTGTGTGCCTTTTTTTATTTCAAAGCAGATGCTGCGCCCTTCAAGATCGCTATCGTTGCCCAAAATGGCCTTCATTATGTTTAATCGCCGCCGGGATTCCACCAGATGCCTGAATGCCGGATGGAAAGGCCCGGCAAGAACTTCAGGGCGCAAAGCCGGAGAAGGATGCAGTCCAACTCTGATAACCGGAACGCCTGCCGCGTCGCACATATCGAGCATTTCTGCAAGAAGATCAATTGC
>JAKQSH010000415.1 GCA_029570245.1 Deltaproteobacteria bacterium
AGACGGGAAGCCGTTTCGGTTGACGGCATTTTCGAGACTTTCAAGCGGAAAAGCACAATAAGGCATGACGATTGCGAACATGCGGTTCCAGCTCGTGTGGGCGAAATCATGTATGTGGATGTCGTCTCTTCCAGAGAGAAGGCCCGTGCGGCGTTTATCGGCAGCAGGAAAAAAGAATATTTCATTATAGAGATTCCAACGGTTGAAGATCGTGTTTTGAATGTCAGCAACAATGATCGCATGATAATCCGATACATCTGCGACGGCAAACTATACGGTTTTCAATCGCATGTCATACTGAAAATCGGTCAGCCTCTTAATCTGGTATTTCTCACTTATCCGTCGTTTTTCGAGGAAGTCAGCCTGCGTCGCAGTCCGCGCGTAATACTTGTAACTCCAATCGAGCGCGAATCCGGCGACATACGCCTGGAGCATACCATCAATATTTCAGGTGTGGGAGCACTGTTGAGTCTCAACAATGCACTCGATCCAGAAAATCCTATTGTTATCAGTTTCAATCTACCGGACGGAAAAAGAGTAGAAAACATGCCATGCCGCATCGTTCGACAGGAAGAACACGGTTCGGCCTATCATACAGCCGTTGAATTCGATCTTAAGCACGAAGCCATAAAAGATATCGAAAGACATGTCCGACGTGTCGTTCATGCCCAGGGCGATTTCGCCAGCGCCTGATGCATTAATCCACAATTTATTGTTTTTCCTTCAGATATCTGTTAATAAATTAACATAGGCATTAGTAATCTGCGTATCTGGAGCGCTCAATAATGAAGCATTTTCTCACGGTATTTTCAATACTTATGTTGTCTGCATTTCTGATGTCTTCGTGTGGTCGCGATGAGGGCTGGTATGCACCATGCGAAAAAAACTCCGACTGCGGCAGCGGCAAAACAGTCGATGGCGACAGAAATCTGAAATGCATAACAACAAATACTCTGCGCGATCCGGTCTGCACGACGACATGCTCTTTCGAGCGTGAAAGCGACATGATGATCGGCGACTGCATAGCTGGCGACTACAATCCCGAAACCGACGAATACGAGGGTCAATGCTGGTACGGCTGTTGTCTTCTGGCTGGAGTGTCCCAGGCCGACGACGACAGCGGAGTCGAATATATACATGGCTGGTGTGTTCCAGGAATCTGATGGCGCATGCACCGTCGCAATACGGCGGAGGACGACGGTGCTCATGCTTACAGGGGGAAAAAATGCAGAACATCCATCAACGCAAGCTGCTTACTCGAAGAGTTCCCGTGTATTTCGGCGTAGCCGGAGCCCGCAACATCGGTTTCGTCAAGTCCATCTCCGCCGATGGCTTGGAAATAACCAGCAAATATTCTTACGACCCCCAGACCCGCATCGACATGAGCATCAGTTCCGATAATTGCCAGGCAGATTTTCACGGCATAGTCAGCAGTGTCAGACGTTCGCAGACTCAGGAAGTTCCCGGTGCAATTCCCAGCAGTGAAATGAACGTGGAAGTTGTAGAACGCCCGCGCTGTTACCTCGAATTTCTGCATGACGTTCTGGAGTTTGACATCAAATCGCGCCATGACAAACGCTTCGAACAGCGGTTGCGAGTTTCTTTCGCCAGCAGCGCCGAACTGCTGGAAGAATATACGCACAACATAAGCATGGGCGGCATGTTCGTTGAGACCGGACATGTACTTGAACGCGGGGCGCTGGTTGAGTTAAGTCTGCTGGTGCCGGAACTTATGAAAGTTCTGCATGCAGAAGCCCGCGTTGTGCATGTCGTCGATGAAGCGAGTGCCGTTACCGGAGCTAAAAAAGGCATTGGCCTGCAATTCACAAAATTCGATTCGGAAGATCGTAAACTGCTCGAAAACTACATTCGCCAGCTCGAAAAGCAGCAGACTGCTGAAGGGTAAGCTTTTCAGACTGTTTTAATCGAATCCAGCAGTCTGAACATCGCGGGCGGGTCTTCATGCAAAAGTTCGATTCTGAAGCTGTGCAATCCGGCGTTGCGCAGACTGGTGATTCCGTTGCGCCAGTCGCGCGGAGTTGAAGCAAAAACAGTATTGCGGCAGCTTTCGTCGCGAATGACGCTATGTTGTGCGCCCTTGCGGTCCAGCAGTTCAAGCCGCACATCCCGACAGGCTGCGGAACAGGCACCTTTCTTTTCTCCATCCAGCCTGAAAGCGAAAAGACAATGCTCGCTGTAAAACATCGGCAGGTGAAGGTACACAGGGATTTCCATGCAGGCCGGACCAGATACCGAAGCGAGTCTGACGATTTCGTCCAGAGTCAGTTCGTAAGCCGGTGTAACACGAGTCAGTCCTTCGCGCAGCAGCGCCACTGCGCTTATAGAATTTGCAACATGCAGAAACGCATCTCCGATCATCTGCATGTCAGTATTCCTCCCTGAGAAATATGCATGTGCAGCGGCTGATCGCAACAGAAGCGCGTTCGGCTTCAGCTCAGCCAGCGCTTCAAGCCGCCCCTCTTCACCACTGCGGGTAATGCGTGGAGTAGCCAGGCCGAAAGGACGTCCGGCGGCGCGGAATGCGGCGGCAACTGCGACGGTTTCATCTGAGCAAGTCAGATCGAGCCATGCAAAAAACTGTCCGTAAGCGCCGGACTGCAACAGCGCGTATGCCTGTGCTGAACTGCGAACAAGCACAGACAGGTTTTCCTGAGACTGTGAAGCGTTTTTACAATTCGCTTCACGCAGCAACTCGCTAAGTGCGTATTCCTGAGAAATCGAGTGAACGGCGTCTGTCCGACGCATTTCAACCAAGCGACCAGTCGCTTTGCGCCGCAGACTGTTGAGAATGCTTTTCGGAGCCATAACTGATTCTGCAGCGGAAAGTTTCACTTCACCCAGCACAAACGGGGTGTCGCCCAGACGGTTGAACTGTTCGGAAAGTGTTTCCTCTGTAAGAGCCGAATTCTCTGCCGGTTCAAGCGGTACGTCTGAAAAAACTTCTACGCTATGACCGTCTTCATCACACCAGCGCGTGCGCAGAACTTCTCCGGCGCGGGCCTCAACACTGACATTCAAAACGGAGCGACGGAATATTTTCTCCTGAGCATAAGTAGCCTTGAGACGTTTCTCCTGCTGAGGGTCGTCTGTTTTCCATAAAGTCGCACCCGGTTCAGCATTCAAGCTTTGCCCATCGCCGCTCCATAGCACGACTTCGAGCATGCGCCCGCACTGTCCTGCTTTTGCTCCGCGATTTATAATCGGTCGCACGCTCTGGACTCGTCCGCCGACGGAATGTTCGTCTGATATGCCTGAACTGAGCACGACGCCGTCGCCCGGTCTGAGCTGAGCGCCGGAATCTTTTCCGTCCGTTTCGAGACGGAGAATCACCGAAGAGGAACGCACTTCAAGCACGCTGCCAATGCGAACTCCGCGTGGCTTCGACGATAGACCGTCAACCAGAGCCGTTCGCCCCG
>JAKQSH010000440.1 GCA_029570245.1 Deltaproteobacteria bacterium
GAATGTTGCCCTGTTCCTGAATCAGAACGCCGAACTCATAATAAGGTTCGATGTTTTCCTGGCTTATTTCCCTGATGTTTGAAATGGCGCGGGAGTACACCGTTCTTGCCAGATCATGCTCTCCGCGCTCGGTGAAAATGCGGCCCATAATGAGCGAAGCCTTCAGATAATCGTGACTTTCGGGACGCACCTGCTGGCAGGCGTGAATGGCTTCGTCAAGCATGCCGAACTTTTTGTATCCTTCTGCCGCTTCACAGAAACGCCCGGCTTTTTCGTACAGACTGAAAACCTTGACCTTCCCGCCCACCATGTTGAAAAGTTCAGCTGCTTTAAGGAACTGCCCTGCTCTTTCATATGCTTCTGCGGCACGTTTGATTTTTCTGGCCTTCATAAAATTGCGACCGGCGTCGTCATAGAGCCTCGCTTTCATAAAGGCTTCTCCAGCCGGGACAAACTGCCCCATTTCTTCGTACAGATCGGCAGCGCTTTTGAACTCACCGGCTTTTTCAAAGAACGGGATTGCCCTGGTCGGATTGCCGCTCCTGCGCCAGTATTCTCCCCGCTTCATATTGGCTTCATTAACCATGCGCAGCCCTTCAAGCGCATCGGCTTCAAGCAACGGCTCCTCGGCGTACTTGAACATCTCAACCGCCTCCTGGAACTGCCCCTGGCTGAAATAGTTCATGCCGTAAATCTTATAATGCAGATTCTGATTGCCGCTCTGCTGCGCCGCTTCAGTGGCGCGGCCATAGTCTCCAGCGCGAATAAAAAGTTCGGCGGCTTCGACATACCTCTTGTATGCCATAAGCTCAAGGCCTTTTTCTATGTAGCGCTTGCGGGCTTCTTCGTTTGAAAGCACTTCCTCAGAATTGAAAAGGTCAACTGCTTGCGCCTCTGAATCGGAGTTGAGAATCTCAGCAATATCACGGAAGCCGGAAGAAGCTGCTTCGATTCCAGCTTCAGGTTTGGCTGGAACAGTTTCTCCAAGAACGATTTCATCAGGCACACGCAGGATATCATCTGAAAGCTCTATAGCCTCAGGAGGAATCACCAGAGACGATTTGCGAGTCTCATTGACGGTAGATGCGCCGGCAACGGAGGCCTTACCGTTACTGCCCGCAGCAATCCCGGACGCAGGACGTGAATTCCTTGATGCTGTTTCAGGTACCTGTGCCGTAGAAAAAGTGTTACGGCTGCCGTTGTCGGCGGGAACATCACCAGAAGTACGAGCCTTCTGCAAAGCTTCAACTGCCGGCCACATGGCTATTTCGATTTCTTGCGGGGCGGTATTTTTGATTTCCACCTTTTTGAAACCGCGCTCGTCGCCGTGAGTCAGTGTAAAATAATGAGTTCCAAACGACAGATAGTACGAGACGAATTCCTGGGCCATGCTGATTTTAGTCTGGGCGGGATTGCCATCTACTTCTATCGTTACGCCTGTCAGAGCTTCGCGCCTGATGCGCTCATTAACCACCTGTTTTTCGCTGCCGTCGGGCTGCTTTTCGACAGTATTGTATTTTTCGATGCGCTCATGCACCGCTTTAATGCCGATGTATACTTCCGTAAGACGCAAGTCTATTTCAATACTGTGATCTCCGTCTTTTTCTATCGCTACCTGACGGCTTAACTCATAAGTTCCAAGCAGAGAACCATCTTTCGCATTCACCATGATTCCGTCAAGATACACATTGTACTGACCCGCCGGAATGTTCCTGAAAACGGCACGATTGCCTGAAACCTGCTGAATATAGCGACTTATTGAACTGAAACTCTTGCGAGCGATATCTTCCATATTCATCTGGCGTTCCATATCGGAACGGTGCGACTCCAGGACTTTATCCAGATTGAAAGCGCTCTCAAGCTTTTTTCTGGAAAGACGCACACCGAAAACACCGCGCTGATAGTGCTCGTCGAAACTGACCTTGACCAGCAGATTTCCCTTGCCTATGAATCGGGCGCGCATAATGACAAGCGCAGCAAGCAGTATAACCAGCAACGGAGTCAGGAAAATAAAGACATTGAATTTCAGCAGAAATTCCTGGTGAAATTCGATTGTTGCCATTTTAATAAGCGGTTTTGGATCGCCTTTTCTGAACAGATAAAGGCTTACTCTATAGTTGTCCATATCCATTCCCGGAGCAGGGACGGAACTGACATCGAAAATATAGGCATCAACTGCATCAGACCCGGAAAAAGCCGTATTCAGATTTTCCGCAGTCAGGCCATGCACTCCGTTGGAAAAATCAAGTTTTCCGGCAAATACTGAAGAGTCGACTATTTCAGCTCTGGAGCCTACGATTTTTTCAATATCAGCGGCCACCGGCGCGGTGTCAAGACGCGATGGACTGAACAGAAGCTTAATCAGCCAATCTACAACAGAGTCGTGAGTTCCTGTGGCGTCTATTATCAATGATTTTCCGGGTTTGGGTGGAATGATTTTTTCCAGTTCAGCAAGCTCACGGAAATTATATACTATTTCTTTTTGGGGTTCAGGCTTTACCTGCGGTGTCCCGGTATTTTTCTTTTTCTCGCGTTCTTTGATTTCAGCTGTAAAAGCCTCGTGAGACTTCGCATCCAGCAGAGCCAGATTCTGCAGAGCACTTTCCAGAATATCCGGCTTGTTGTTGTCGAGAGAGAATCTCGCCATACGCCGGTAGACCGCCTGGTTCTCAGGATTCTGCTCCTGAAGCGTAGTAAGCAGTTCCAGAGCTTTGTCGATCTGCCTGGTTTTTTCATAGAAATCAACCAGATCGAGCTTATAAGTCAGTGAGCCGGGCTTAAGGCTCAGGCGTTTCTGCAAAGCTTCTTCGGCCTTGTCGAGAGTATCGGCCTTGACGAACAATTCAGACAACTGCTCAAGGAAGTTTTCATCTTCCGGGAGAACGCGACTGTCTCCGGTAAGCTGAGCAAGAGCATGAAATGCGTCGAGGTCGCTTTTAATATAGTAGCGCGCAATTTCAGTTTTAAGTTTATTGTTGCCCTTTGCTGCCATGTCAGCAGCCAGGTATGTTTCAACCACCCTGTCGATATCGTCGGTTTCGGAAAGAATTCTGGCCTGCACAAGCAGCATGGCTGGAGATTTTTTTGCGTGCTCATCGGCGGATTCAAAAGTTTTCTTCAACCGTTCTTTCTGAGCGGCAGAAAGCAACTCGTGCCTGATTTCGACTACGCTTTCAAAGGTCGGACTGAGTTCGAATGATTCCAGCAGAGCTTCATTGGCAGCCAGAGGCTCAAAACGTTTTGAGTACAATTCAGCAGCCGCCAGTGCATATGCGGCGGACTGTTTTTTATCGCCTCCGGCGGCGGCCAGAGACATGTAGACATCCGGGCATTCACATTTTTTTGCGGCAAGAGTCTTCCAGGTTTCCAGATATTCGGGCTTGCTCTGCTTAAGCTGCATCAATCCTTTCAAATAAATGCTTTCCGGCTCAATGGAGATTTTGTCGAGTTTCTGCAGCACAGACTGAAGTTCAGTGAATTTTCCGGCACGCAGGTACATGTAAGCCATATTGTAATAGGCATCAACGCCACGCGGCTTGCGTCCGATGATTTTTTCGTATTCCGGCGCCGCTTTTCCTGTTTCACCAAGAAGATCGTAATAACGCGCCAGCAGTTCAGGATCGCCGTCTTTACTTTCTGTTATTGCAGGCTTAAGAATTTCGACCAGATCATTTGCATAAAACACCGGAACGTCAATTCCGTCATTCCTCGCTTCAAGCAAGGACTGCAATGCTTCAGTATTCTTCCCACCGTAAAAGTTCAGCCATGCGGAACCCAGATGCATCAAGGCATTATAGTGTGCCGCATCGGCGCGGTTTTCAACAGCGACATCAACTTTAACATTGCACAATTGTCCGATTACACGGCTGATATCCTGAACCAGACTGTCCAGCCTGAAAAGATCGCCTTCAACCATAGCAGAAGACAGACTTTTGCCCGAAGCTCCGTCAAAAGAAAGAAGATCAACACGAAGATGGCCGTCGATAAAATCCACCAGTCCGGCAATAAGAGTCCGAGCATCCGCCCTTAACGCCAGATAAGGAATATCCTTAATTTTTATTGCGTTCTCCGGACCGCACTCAATATTGGCCTGCCGGCATGCCTTAATCATTCCCGCCATTGAAGCGACGGAAATATTGCCGCTTTTTTCCAGCGCATTCAGAATCATTATTTCGAGACCAACGGCCAGTTCCGGCAATGCTTCTCCGGCCCTGAAATGCAGAGCGAGCCTGGTTCCCTGCCGCTGTGCAGGCTGTTCGTCAACGGTTTTGCCGGCATCCACACCGCCATCCTGAGCAAATACCGACAAAGGAGCAGCAAGCATCAGCATAAAAATTAAAAATGCAGCGCATCTATTTATATTTATCATCATAAAACCGTACATCCCGATCCGCTAACGTGTTATAAAGCTTCCCCACCACTGAACAGCTGCATCCCCAACGGCGGAATCCCCCGAAATGCAGACGGTCGCCCAACCCCACACCAATCTCTTTGGGTTAAAAGTATATATATTAAAGTGAGCCGTGTGAAGGATTTTAACAGAAGATTGAAGATTGATATTACCGATCTTCCCCCGAAGATTATAGACCTGAAAGCTGGCAAAGTCAGGAGGTCTTATCACCAGAAGGAAGAAGAATTGACGAGACCGCCAGCGTCCGTCATCAGCCAAATTGGGAGAAAACTGCCCTGGTGCGAATCGACTCGCTCGGAGTTGGCCGCCGTTTCGGAGCTTGATGGAAGGCGCCTAAACGGTTACGAGATGGATCGGTATTCTTTACTATTATCGAATGTACGAAATAATCGTTGCTCTACCTGCTCAGCGTATGGGTTTCGGCTTATAAAAATGGCCGTCCACCTGAGGACGGCCATGCTTTTTAAATTCGGACCGCGGGCTTATTCAAGAGTAATAAGCCAGGGTTCGTAAGAAGCGCTTTCTGTATAGGCAGAGAAAAGGATGTGATTACCGTTGATCTCAAAGAGATCGGTCGCCCCCGAACTCCCAGAACCTTCCATAACGTCATAAAGAAGTTCTGTTCCTTCAGTTGTTCCGTCGCTTTTCCATATTTCATAACCATCAACCTGATTTCCTGCTGCAAATACAAGATATCCGCCGAATTCAAGCAGATAAGACGGGTTGGAACTGCTGTCGCCGGGATTGATGTCCAGAATCATTTCAGTTCCTTCTGCCGTACCGTCACTGCTCCACAATTCCATACCATGCTCAACATCCGTAGCAGTGAAATACA
>JAKQSH010000446.1 GCA_029570245.1 Deltaproteobacteria bacterium
CCGCCCGGTTCGTTTCTGGCATATGTCGGTTCAGGCGGGCGGCTGGAAATTGCGGTAAACTGCGGCAGCGCGCTGAAAAGCAGCGGGGCGGCACCCGGCGATGCCGTGAGGCTGGAACTGCTGCACAAAAGAGACAATGGAGCTTCTTGACGCAGGATACCGGGAAAAATACAATTGCATTCACGATAATCAAGCCCGTAATTCAGCAGGATGAAAAGGCAGACAGGACAATGAGATTCCGCAGCATAAACGAAATGATCCGCTTCCGTGTCGAGCGTTCGGGTTCACAGGCCGCAATGCTTTACCGCGATGCGGGACGCTGGCGCGAGCGCAGCTGGAGCGACGTTTACGAGCGCGCCGCGCTCATCGCCGCCGGTCTGCGTGAGTCCGGTCTTGAAGCCGGAGAGCGTGTCTGCATTTTTTCGCACACCCGCCCGGAATGGACGCTCTGCGATTACGGCATACTGGGCGCGCGTGCCGTGGTGGTTCCTGTCAGTCCTTCGATTCACCTGCGCGAATTCGAATACATACTGAACAGTGTCGAAGCGCGCTTTGTTTTTGTGGAGGATGTCAACCTTTTTGACCATTTGTCGGAACTTTACCATAAATTCGCAGACCGTCTGCAATGGATAATTATGAGCGGCAGTACGCCGGATGAAGCCGGAGTTGTTTCGCTGGCCGATCTGATGCAGCGCGGGCGCGAACGCAAAGACGAAATTTTCGCCGAGTCTGTCGAAAAATGCGAACCGGAAGACATCGCCACAATTCTGTTCGCCTCATACGGTTCCGACGCCGAATCGCTGCCCAAAGGCGTTGTGCTTACGCACGCCTGCATCCTCGAACAGCAGTATGCTCTGGGTGAAGTTTTTCTGCCGCCGGAAGGTGAACGCACTCTGCTTCTCTTGCCGCTTTCGCATATTTTCGGGCGCACAATTCAGATGATGGGTCCATACGCCGGAATGGTAATTGTTTATCTTAAAAGTTATGACCGTCTGGTGGACATAATGCGGGAAACGCAGCCGGTTTTCGTGGCCGGAGTGCCGCGCTTTTTTGAGAAGCTGGACGAAGCGATCGGTCGCCGCGTGCAGTCCGGCAATCTGGCGACTCGTCTGCTTTTCGGACGCACGCTCAAAATCGGCAGACGTGTTTCTCGAAGACGGCGCATGGACAAGGACTTGCCGCTGCTGCTGAGGCTTGAACACGAACTGCATCGCAGCTTCATGCTGGAACGCATCCGACAGGAATTGGGAGGACGAATCCGCTTCTTTATATGTTCCGGTTCGCCGCTCAAGCGCGAACTGCTGGAATTTTTTCATGCCCTGAATCTGCCGGTGCTTGAAGCATACGGACTGGCCGAGTTTTCCGGCGTGGCGGCCATCAACCGTCCCGGAGATTTCCGCTTCGGAACCGTGGGCCGTCCGCTGCCCGGCTGCCGGATAGAAATGGACGACGACGGTGAAATTCTGGTGAAGGCGCCTTTCGCTTTTCGCGGCTACTGGCGCGACGACGAAGCCTCGCGGCTGTCGCTTATTGACGGCTGGGTGCATACAGGCGACATCGGCGATATTTCGCCGGACGGTTTCATCCGCGTCAGCGATCGCAAGCGTGACATGATAGCCACCGCTACTGGGCGCATGGTTTCTCCGCGCCGCCTCGAAAACCTGCTTACCGCCATACCATTCATTCAGGATGCGGTGGTTTACGGAGAAAACCGCAACTTTCTCAGTGTGCTTCTGACGCTGGATTACGATTATGTCGAACGTTACGCCCGCAGTATCGGGATTGATTACCGCGAAAAGGAAGAGCTGGCGTCGCGCCCGGAAATACGCATGCGGATAGAAGAAGCGGTCGAGGCCGTAAACCGCGAGGTTTCCGCACCGGAAAAAATTCAGAAATTTGCCGTGCTGGAAGAACAGTTTTCGGCCCGGAGCGGCGAATTGACGCCCACGCGCAAGCTGCGCCGCCGATTCCTCTACGAAAAATACCGCGACACCCTGGAAAAATTCTACAAATGACAACCGCAGAAACGGCAATCCGAAAGTGATTTATTAATGCCGGAAACTCTTGCAAGCCGTGAATCTCTGATATGGCTGCTGCCGATTGTTTTCATGCTGCACGATCTGGAAGAAATTGTAGGCCTGCGGCCCTGGCTGCGCCGCAACAGGACAGGCATAAGCGCGCGCCTGCCGTCCTTCGGCGCAAAAACTCTGGATTGGATGCTGGCGCTTGAGCCGGAGCGCTTTGCTGGCATAGTTGCTTATGAATTCGTTCTGATATCGCTGAGCAGCATTCTGGCTGTCGGCTGGGGATTTACGAATTTATGGCTGGGGATTTTTTCCGTATTCACGCTGCATCTGTTCGTTCACATCGGGCAGGCCCTTTTTCTGCGGCGCATTTTTCCGGCGCTGCCTTCAAGCCTGCTGGCGCTGCCTTATTGCGGGCTGGTGCTGCAGCGCTTTGCAGACGATTTCGCCGTCGCACCTCTGACAATCGCCGCTTATGCGCTGCTGGGATTCTTCGCCGCCGCCGCCGGGTTCGTCGTTATCGGACGACTGGCGCGCAGCCGATAAAACCGGAAGAACAGCTCAGTCTTCGTTGTCCCAGTAAAGGCTCAGAATATGCGGCCATGCGAATTCCGAGCCTTCAAGCACGCACTCTTCGCCGTCTTCGTCGTAACGGGCCTTAAGGTCGATATTCAACATGGCGATGCAGCCGTCCAGGTCTTCGCAGTCCGATTCCGAAAGCTCGTAGCCGTCTATCGAATAATGGCCGTCGTCGCAGGAATAAACTCTGGCGGCAGCCAGGCACTCGACATAATTTTTGACGGCCTCGCCTTCGATGCTTTTTTCTATTCTGAGCGTGTAGTCATCGTTGTCGTCGTCATAATCTTCCGAGGTGGCGAATGTGCCTTCCTTTGTGACCCAGTAACACACGGCGCGACAGGCCTTGTCGGCGCTTTCTTCGGCCTCGGTGGCCATGCTGCCGTCGATTTTGTGGAATTGGCACGATATGAAATCTCTGCACATTTTTTTGCAGCCTTCAGGAGCCTTGTCGGATATGTCGTCAGTTGAAACCTCTTCCATGCAGGACATCAGCATGAATGCTGAAACGCAACTTGTAAGCAGGAACCCGGCGATGGATTTCAGTCTCATGGTTTTCACCTTTTTCTGTAAGTATATTATTTTTACATTGTCGGCTGGTGTTATTATGTCCTCAGGATGTGATAGTCAAGAATTATCCTTGATGAAACAATCCATTTTCAGGCATGAGAGATGTAAAGTGCAACAATTAAAAAGGCCGGAGAATGTCTCACGGCCTTTTCGAAGTTGATTCCGGTTTCAGGCGTCAGTTGTTTTTCTTTGGTTTCACCGGCCTGAAGGGATGCAGAAATTCCGCCGTGCGTTGCGGTTTGCGCGTCTGCACCCAGATTTTTCCGCTGCCCGAAAACTCGCAGACCAGACCTTCGCCCGACAGGAAAAGCGACTTGAAACCGCCCACCGATTTAACGCGATATTCAAGGGAAGGCTCGAATGCCACGATGTGGCCAGTATCCACCACGTAGGAGCCGTTGACTTCGACCGGATGCACCGCGCCGTATGTGCTGAAATAAACCGCGCCTGAGCCGCGCAGCTTTAGCAGGAAAAGTCCGTGGCCGCCGAAAAAGCCTTTGACGCCCGCCCATTTCGTGTCCAGTTCCACGCCCGGTTCCGATACGAGATAGGCTTTCGACTGCAGAAGAAGTTCACGCCCGGCCAGATCGTAGCGGATAATGTCGCCCATGGTTGGCGGCGAGAAAATGACGTGCTGTCCGTTGGCGTTTGCGGTGAAGGTGTTCTGAAAAATCGACTCGCCGCCCAGAACTTTCCGTTTGAGAGAAGCCAGCACGCCGCCGCGCGCTTCGGTTTTTATCTCGACGCCGGCTGTCATGGCCGCCATGGCGCCCGATTCTGCCACGATGCTTTCGCCGGAATTCAATTCTATTGTCAGCATGGCGAAATCCGGGGCGAATTCTATTTTGTGTTTCATATTCTCCTCCTGTTTTCTCAGGATCGTTTACTGTTCACGCGGGGGCAGTTTGTGTCCCACGTAGCTTCCGAATTCTTTGGGGTTGCGTGTCTGAATCCACAGCCTGCCGTTCCCCTCGAATTCGCAGACCAGACCTTCGCCGGAGAACACCGTGGCGAAAAGACCTCCGACCTTTTTGACTCTGAATTTCAGCGACTCTTCGAAAGCTACGATATGCCCCGTATCCAGCACGAACTTGCCGTTTACATCAATCAGATGAATCGCACCGAAGGCGTTGAAAAGCACCGGGCCGGAACCGGAAAGGCGCAGAAAGAACAGGCCTTCGCCGCCGAAGAAACTCTTCATGCCGCCCCAGCTGGTTTCAAGTTCAACGCCGGGTCCTGAACCCAGCCAGCTTCGGCTCTGCACTATAATGGCATTATTGTCGAGGTCAAAGCGCTCCACATCACCTATGAGGCTGGGGGCTATGACGACTTCGCCCGCCCCGCCTTCGGCGGTGAAAACGTTGTTGAAAAAGGACTCGCCGCCTAAAAGACGCCCGACGCTTTTAAGCAATCCGCCCTTGCCGCCTATTGCCCTTGTGGAAGTTTCAACCCGGATGCCGGACGACATCGAAACCATCGAGCCGTTTTCGGCTGCGAACTGTTCGCCGGAAGCCAGTTTTATTATCGCCGTCGCGAAGGCGGGCTTGTGTTCAAGTCTGATCTCCATTTTTCGATCCTCCGTTCTGCGGGATGCTTATCAGTTGGGCAGCATGGGCGTTACCCACGACACCAGTGAAGCCAGATTGTGCGACTGAATCCAGAGCTTGCCTCTGCCTGAGAAGTGCGTCACCAGACCTTCGCCCGACATGAGCGTACTCTTGAGCCCGCCGACGGTCTTGACTCTGAAATCCAGCGTGCTTTCGAAGGCAACGATATGACCGCTGTCCACGACATATTCACCGTTCACTTCGATTTCCTTCATGGCGCCGTAGCAGTTGAACCACAGTTCGCCTGAACCTTCGGTTCGCAGCAGAAACAGTCCTTCTCCGCCGAAAAGCGATTTCAGGCCCATCCATTTTGTTCTGACGCTGAGTTCCGGGCTGGAAGCCAGATAGGCCGTAGCCTGTATGTAAAGTGAGCCTCCTTCGATTTTCTTATGAATTATATCGCCGGCCAGTGCGGGTGCGACCAGCACACGGCCCGGACCGCTCTGAGGCGTGTAGGTGTTCATAAAAATTGATTCGCCGCCGAAGACTCTGCGGATCAGCGCCGCCAGAAAGGCCAGAATTTTTCCGAAGAAACCGCGATTGGTTCCGCCGATGCTGGTTTTGATCTGCATGTTGTCGCTCATGCCCACCATCGAGCCCGATTCGACCACCACCGACTCGCCTTCGGCCAGCGAAATTTCGGCCATCGAAAAGGCAGGAGCATACCGTATTTCATTATTCATGTGCATCCCTCCTGTAAAACACGAAAAACCACCACAGCTCTGAAACTTATGTCCGTCAGCAGAACACAGTCCCTGCGGGAAAGTCAATGACGAAATGATTTGATGCGCCGTAATACCCGTTAAGCGCTGCTTCAGGTGGCAATGTCATAAAAGTGCAATCCGCACTGGCGTGTCGATAATCAGTGTTTACTTTAAATGAAGTACGGAACACATGAAAAATCAGTTATCGGTAAACAAGCAGTGGAGGATAAAATGGACATTCTCGATCAGGCCATTGAATTTGAGTATCTGGCTCACAAAATGTACAGCGAATACGCAGCAGGCGCAAAAAGTCAGGCGGTAAAAAATATCTTCGCGGGACTTGCGGAAGATGAACTGGTGCATGTTCAATACATAAAAGCGCTGAAAGAAAGCACCAACATGGATATAAAACCCACCGCCACCATGCACCGCATAAAGGAAATCATTTCAGAGACTGACGACAGCGGTTTTCTTGCAAAAGAGACCGGAATAAACGAAGTTCTCAAGCGGGCGCTGGAATTCGAAAAAAAGGCGCAGCTTCACTATGAGAAGGAGCTTGCAGGCGCTTCGTCGCCGGAACAGAAACGTATTCTCGAAATAATGGCGAAGGAAGAGGCGCGGCATTACGATCTGATAAACAGCCTTATGAAATATCTCGAATCGCCGCAGACCATACTGGAGTCGCAGGAATTTCACTGGCACGAAACCTGAGAAATCCACCTGACGGATAAAGAAAGCCCGCACTTGTTTTGCGCGGGCTTTCTTCTTTATGAATTTATATGTCCTCTTTTTCCGTCCTGGTCTTCTTTTTCTTCTTCTTGCCGTTCAGTTTCTTTTTGGCTTTGGTGGCTTCGGGCGGCGGGAAAGTCTGACCGGGCTGACGTGCGTAGTAGGTTACTCCCATGTTTTCCCAGTTTATTTCGCGTGTAATAACCGTGCCGCGCGGCTTTTTGGCGATGAATGCTTCATAATTCTTCCACAGCACTTTTTCCAGAATCTCGCGCGGCAGAGCCAGCCCGTTGAAAGTTTTGTTCTTTTCGACAAAATCTGAAGTCCACTGCCGCTTTGCCAGAATATCGAAATATCCCTGGAAACGGCTTTCCATGAACCACGGTGTGCGCAGCTTGACCGGAGTCAGAACTTCGTCGGTGCCGTAGAAAATGCGGTCCGGATAATCTAAAAAGAGTTTACGGAAATCTTCGTGCTCCTTCGACATGCGCTTCAGACCGTCCCTGAAATAATCGACGTAGCCGAAACTGATGTCGGTGTAAAGGTTGGGATAAGAGTCAAGGTATTCGCGCAGGCGCGAGCGTCTGATGGAAGAAAGCATGAAGTGCGGGCAGATGATCTTCATGTCGGGATAGCGGTTGAGAACTTCGATGAACTCCTGGGCGAAGCCGGGGCGCGTCGGACCCGGATTGACGTGCAGGCAGATCGGGATATTGTTCTCCTGGCAGTACTGATAAAGCGGGTACATGCGCGGATCGTCTATTGCCATGGAGTGGAAGAAGTACTGATTGGTTTTCTTGGAGACAAAGCCGTGACCCAGATAAAGCTTCAGGCCGGTTGCACCACGACTTACAAAGTCCTTGAATTTCTCAAGCTTGTCGTCGTCCAGCGGATTGACCGTAACCCAGGCTTCGAAACGCCCCGGATACTTGTTGACGATTTTGAGCAGTTCTTCGTTGTTGTTGTCGTACTCCCTGAACCCGTCGCGCTCGTTAAGTGTGAGTGTGAATTTGGACGAGCCTAGAAGCACGCATTTCTGCACGCCCATTTTGTCCATTATCGGCACCAGCTGGTCGGCTTCTTCGAGCGATTTTATATGCAGGTGGTCGTCGATGATTTTTCCGACTTTCTGAAGGTCGTGCAGTTCCCAGGGCGGCGGGGATTTGATGTCGTAAGGCCCCTGCCATTGCAGAGCATAAAGGCCGCCCAGGAAAATCAGCAGGCCTGCTGCCGTAAGCAGGACCGTTTTTATGAGCTTTCTGCGCCGCAGTTCGGCGGAATTCTTTAGCGTAGTCTTCATAAGAAAAAATCCTTTTCATCTGTCAGGCCGCAACGCGGACCATTGATCCGTTCCCGGAATATTTTGACCAGCATAAAATGACGGAAATTAAAAATCAACCAATAATGAGGCAGCGGCAGAATTGTCTCAGATAATTCCAGCCGTCAGGAGCACTGCTATGAGCAGCAGCAGAACTCCGGTGATATTCTGCACCAGCGACATCGTCACTTTCTTCATAAGGCGCTTGCCCAGAAAAACTCCTGCGAAAGCCGCCAGTATGCCGGTCAGTATCAGTGCGCCGTTCCGGCCTTCGAGCATGGCGGCATGATCCGCTCCGATAAAAATTGCGCCGTAAACCAGAAGTCGCGCGAAATCCACCATAAGACCGATTACGGCGTTGCTGCCCACAAAAGCTTCCGTTCCAAGGCCGGTTTTAACCAGAAATGCCGAGCGCAACGCGCCCTGATGACCGGACAGCCCGCCGAAGAACCCCGACAACACGCCGCCGAAGGCAAGATATCTGCGGTCGAATCTCAAACCGGCCAGGCGCGGCAGCAGTTCGAAGAACGCAAAGAAAATCATCAGCAGACCCATCAGCAGCTTGAGAGGCGTCACAAGCGCCTCAAGCCCGAAAACATTGTATGAGTAAATGGCGCCTGAATGTGAAAGCAGCCCCAGCAGTGCGGCTCCGGCAAAAGACGCCGCAAGCGCCGGAATTCCGAAGCGAAGCACCACGTTCCAGTCGGCGGAGCGCCCCAGTACAGCGGCTTTAAGAACGTTGTTGGCCGCATGGACCACCGCCGTTGCCGCCACCGCGCTTTCGACCGGAAAAAACAGGGCAAAGACCGGCATGAGCAGGGTTCCCAGGCCGAATCCAGAAAACATGGTGAGGGCGGAAACTAAAACGGCGGCCAGTGCCACCAGAGCAAACGACATGGCGGATTTCTCCTTTTCACAGGATTTCAGATTACGGGTACGAGTAAGCTTTTTCTGTGGAATAAAATAATAGCTGCCGACAGAGAGTCAAGCGCCGAAGATCGTCCGGCACAGAAAACACCTGATTCGGCAGGGAATCAAATAAGAAATTCCATTACATGACCGGAAACGAGCAGGAAAAATCCATGGCGGCCTTCACTTTTATTGGACTGAAGTACGCCGATGCCGTATATAAGGAAATCTGTATTTTATTCCGCACTGCGTCATAAAAAGAGGGAAGCACATGAAAATTTTACCGGTCTCCATATTTGTTGCGCCTGTATTCACTCTGTTGTTTATGATTTCCTGCAACTCGGATTGCGATTGCGGGGACAACGCTTGCATCGACGGCGATGCCGAAGCGATTATTGAAGAAGAAATCGAAGCCGAAGTCGAAGCGGAAGCTGAAGCCGAAGCCGAAGCCGAAGTGGAGCCGGTCCTGGAAGAAGAAGCCGAACCTGAAGCCGAACCGGAACTTGAACCCGAACCGGAATACGAGGCGGAGCCTGAAGAGGAAGCCGAGGAAGCCTGGGTCAATCCGGGTTACGATCAGTATCGCGGCTCGCTGGCCTGGCAGACTCAGGCTACAGGCTGGTTCCGTGTCGAAGAAATAGGCGGGCGCTACTGGCTGGTCACGCCGGAAGGACATCCGTTCTTTTCCACCGGCTTCTGCGGCGTCAAATTCGAGGGCACGGCCACTTACGACGGCCAGTATCACTATCGCGACACCGTCACCGAAAAATACGGCACTGTCGAAGCCTGGGCCGACGCCCAGATTGTGCGTCTGGACGCGTGGGGCTGGAACACCGTCGGAGCCTGGAGCAACTACGAACAGTTCAAGGGACGCTTCCCTTATGCCGTTATCGTTTACACCAGTCAGACCAACTGGGCCGATTACAAGCCGGTGGATTTCTTTCAGGATTCCTGGGCGCAGTGGATTGTTGACAATCTTCCTAATATGATTGCTCCATACAAGGACGATCCTTACTGCATCGGATTTTTCCTGGACAACGAAATGCACTGGGGCCTGGACTGGCACATTGAAGCAGGGCACCTGCTGAAAGACTATATGGAAATGGATTATGCAAGTTCGGCGGGAAAACGTTATCTCATCGAATGGCTGCGCAACCGTTATATTCTGATAGAACATCTCAAAAACGATTTCACGCTGGATGCCGACATTACAAGCTGGGAAGACATGCAGCACAACATGAAAATCAAGAAGCGCAATACCACCGGCTCATTCGCCACCATGCAGATGTGGACCGGCGAAGTAGCCGAGCGCTTTTTCGGTGTAACCGACTCGGTTTTCCGCGCCGCAGACCCGAATCACCTGAACCTGGGCGTGCGTTTCGTCAGCCAGCTTACTCCAAGCTCTGTGCTCAACGTGGCCGGGCGCTATGTGGACGTAATCAGCGTCAACTGGTACGACCTCAACGAAGGACTGGCCGACAATCTTTCGGACTGGGACCCGGATTACTGTCACGTCACCAACGATCTCGAATGCCACTGGCTGGAAGGCCGCAAGCCGATCATCGTAAGCGAATGGAGTTTCCGCGCCAAAGATTCCGGTCTGCCCAACTCGTATCCTCCGCAGTATCCGACGCTTGAAACTCAGACCGAGCGCGCCGACGCTTACGAAGACCGCTTCAGGCGCATGCTTTCCAAACCGTGGTTTGTCGGACATCACTGGTTCATTTATGTGGATCAGCCGCCGGAGGGACGCTTCGACGGCGAGAACAACAACTTCGGCATCGTGACTGAAGGCGACGAGCCTTACGTCGAATTCACCGAACGCTCGGCCATGATGTACGAAGAAATCTACAAACTTCTGCCGCCTCAGACTGAAGAATCAGAAGAGTAAGTGATAAGACAAAGAACAGGCGGTTGATGATGGATCATCCGCTCAGAACTGACTTGTTTCTCCAAGAAAATCTCCGGCCACCGTCTGCGTGTCGATGCGCAGAAATTTCTGGCCGTTTACGATCATAACATTAATCTTGTTGGCCAGTTCCCAGCGACCGTTTTTTCTGCGCACAGTGTAAACGGAAAGGAGGCCGTCGCGCAGCTTTTCGAGCAGCCAGTCGCGGTTGCGTTCCACACGCGCCAGCATTTCACCGCTGTTGAAAGGTCCTACTACAAGTTTGGTCATCAGATTGTTTTCGAAATGAGCCGACACTATGCCGTAAACGGACATCCCTGTCATACTGCCTCCCTTTCCCCGTATTAAATTGTACTTAAGCAACGGAATGGAAAAACCACTTTTGCTTTGCAAAGTATAGCATATGAAGGGTGCATTTTCAACAAAATGACGCACGGTAGCAATTTTCCACTGACTTATCCTGTCTGTAGAATGCGGGAAACTGCAAACTTTCGGATATCGGTCCTGTCGGATTGGCAGGACAGTATGAATTAATGAGTGGTGCTGCTTGATTGCGCTGGCGCAGTTTTTTTATCTGTAACCTTCTTCCGCCAGCAGTTCTGTCAGTGCGTCGCCCAGAACTTCGTATTGCTTCATGGTATTGTAAGCCTGGGCGCAGACGCGCAGCATGCGTCCGGGGGCTGCGGGCCAGGGCTGAACGGTGACTTCGATATTGAAGCGGTTGTACAGCGCTTCGAACATCCAGTCTTTCCACGGCATGCCTTCCGGCGAGCCAAGTACGTTGTCGGGCATGGGCAGTGTTGCCATTGAACCGAGCATGTCTTCGGGACAGGGGGCGGGAATGTCAAAGCGCTGCATAAGATAACGGCGTGCCGCCGCTGCCAGTTCGCGGTTGCGGCGCATGTATCCGGTCATTCCGTCAGGATAAAGCGTGCTTAAGAATTCAATGGCCTTCGGAATGCAGAGCCAGGGCGAGGGATCGGCTGTGCCGGTCCAATCGAATTCGACGCGGAAACGTTTTTCTTCCGGCACCTGCATGTTGTAACCGTGTGAAATTATCGCCGGTTTTATCAGGCGTTTGCGATCCTGCCGCACATGCAGAAAGGCTGAACCCTTGGGCGTACACAGCCATTTGTGACAGTTGCCGGTATAGTAAGCCGCACCCAGTTCGTTGAGATTCAGCGGCAGCATGCCGGGAGCGTGCGCGCCGTCAACCAGCGTGTCTATGCCGCGCGCCTGCATTTCATCCACAAGGCGTTTTACCGGCAGCACCAGTGCGGTTGGGCTGGTGATGTGGTCGATAAGCAGCAGGCGCGTGCGCGGCGTGACTTCAGCCAGTGCGGCTTCTACGACTTCATCGGCGTTGTGCAGCGGAAATGGAATATCGAAAACGACCGGCCTGGCTCCCCAGCGTTCGGCGATGTAATAAACAACGTTGCGGCAGGCGTTGTATTCGTGGTTGGAAAGCAGAATCTCGTCGCCCGCTTCGAATCTGAGCGAGCGCAGCACGGCGTTGACTCCGGTTGTGGCGTTGGTTACAAAGGCGATGTCGTCGCTTCCGGCGCCGAGAAAGTCCGCCAGCGCTTCGCGCGCCGTATTGAGGCGCCCGTAAAGCTCGCGGTCCAGAAAAGTCAGCGGTTCGCGTTCGAGCTGGTCGCGCAGACGCGACTGTTCTTCCAGCACTGCCGTCGGACAGGCGCCGAAGGAACCGTGATTGAGAAACAGAATTTCCGGGTCAAGACGCCAGTGGCGCGCCAGTTCAGATGCGTAATTGCTCATTTCATACGCCTTTTGTTTCTGGTTGTGCCCGGCGAATCCGGGCGCTCAGCCGCCGCAGAAAGTGCGGCGCTCAGAATACGGTGCCGGATTATATCCGCGTCGTACTGCGGATGAAAGAAAAGATGCGCGCGAAAAATGAACGTCGGACTTTTCGTGCGCGATCCGGCTTCCCTTTATGGCTTGCCTCTGCTGCTTATATATGGTAAAAGCGCTCAAAATTACCGGAGGTGACTTGTGCTGATACTGGTTACAAACGACGACGGCATTCAGGCCGATGGAATAAAAGCTCTGGCGGAAGCCCTTGGAGAACTCGGAGAAGTTGTGGTGGTGGCTCCGGCGGTAGAGCAGTCGGGTTCTTCGCACGCCATTACAATGCATGCTCCGCTTCTACCGCGCGAAGTCGCGCCCGGCTGGTGGTCTGTCAACGGCACTCCTTCGGATTGCGTGTACGTCGGCATTCACAGTGTGCTTAAACGCAAACCCGACCTGCTGGTTTCCGGCATCAACCGCGGGCCGAACCTGGGCGACGATGTGACATATTCGGGCACGGTGGCCGCCGCCATGGAAGGGACAATGCAGGGCGTCAAGTCGCTGGCGGTGTCGCTGAACTCGTACAACCCGCAGGGCTATGCACATGCTGCGCGTGTCGCTCTGCATGTGGCGCGTCGCATTGCCGATTTCGAGCTGCCGCCGCGCACGCTGCTCAATCTAAACATACCGGTCGAAGTAGGCTGCGATCCTGTGAAGATACGCATCACGCGTCAGGGGCGGCGCAACTACAGTCAGAACGTGGTGGAGCGCCTCGACCCGCGCGGCCGTAAATACGTCTGGCTGGGCGGCGATCCGCAGGGGCACGAATACGTAGACGGCGGCGATATAGAAGCCGTAAGCGAAGGCTGTGTTTCTCTGACGCCGTTGCAACTCGACCTTACGGCTTACGGACTGATGGACAACTTAAAAAGACTGGAAGGCGAAATTGACTGATACACCCGACAGGCAGACAAAGGACGGTTCCGTGTCGAACAACCCCTACCGCTGGACTATGCGCCAGTTGCGCCGACTTTACGACTGGGTTCTGCACTGGGCCGAAACGCCTTACGGCACTCCGGCGCTTTTTGTGCTGTCCTTTGCCGAATCTTCGTTCTTCCCCATTCCACCCGATCCGCTTCTGATGGCGCTGGCGCTGTCGAAACGCAAACGTGCGCTGATGTTCGCTTTCTACTGCACTCTGGCTTCTGTGCTGGGCGGTATCGCCGGTTATTACATCGGACATCTGCTTTTTGAAACTGTCGGCAAACCCATTATCGACTTCTATCACGCCTGGCCGATTTTCAACCAGCTGCGCGACACCTTCAACGAAAACAGCTTCATTGCAGTCGTAACCGCCGCCATAACGCCGATTCCATACAAGGTGTTCACCATCGCCGCCGGCGTGGCGGGTTCGAACATGAGCGACTTCATCATTGCTTCCATAGTCGGACGCGGCTTCCGCTTCGGTATGGAAGGGGTACTGATTTATGTCTTCGGAGAGCCGATCAAAGCCTGGATAGACAAATATTTCGAGGCGCTGGCCATTACTTTCACCGTTCTGCTGGTGGCCGGGTTCATGGCTATTAAATATATATTCTAAACACCCGATTTTTCGGATATACTTCCTGACGGGATATGTGTATTTCTTGTGGCGGGCGGATTTGGAATTATTTCCGCGTCGTCTTTGTGGTGTTGTATCCGCCGTCCGCCCTGTTGCGTGCGGCCCGGAAAACCGAGAATGGTGTTTTTGTCGCAGGCAGACTCAACAGTTTTGTCAGTCCGTATTCCGGTCTGGCGCACCTGCCTTCCGGCGGCGCTGATGCTGCTGGCGGTGCTGGGTCTGCTTACCGCCTGCGGTGTCTTCGGAGTCTACCATCGTGTGGCTAAAGGCGAGACGCTGTATTCCATAGCCCGCACTTACAATGTTTCGGAAAAAACTATTCAGGAAGCAAATTATCTGCGTGATCCGAAACGCATTTACGAAGGTCAGAAGCTTTATATTCCAGGTGCTAAAAAAGAAAAGCGCGTCGCGATGGCTTCGAAGAACGAAGTCGGAAAAAAGGAGCCTGCAAAAAAAGAGCCTGCAAAAAAAGTGGCATCAACGGGAACTGCGGGCAAAAAACCGTTGCTTATATGGCCGGTTGACGGCGTGGTGGTTTCGAGCTTCGGCATACGCAGCGGCGTAATGCACAACGGTCTGGACATCGCCGCGCCTGAAGGTGCGCCTATACGTGCGGCGCTGGGCGGCGTGGTGATTTACTCCGACGGCAAACAGCGCGGCTACGGCAATATGATTATTATTGAGCATTCAAACGATCTTATTACAGTATACGCGCACAACAAGGAAAATCTGGTGCGCGAGGGCGACAGGGTGAAGCAGGGTCAGGTAATTGGGACAGTGGGCAAAACCGGGCGCGCTTCAGGATTTCATGTACATTTCGAAGTCCGTCACCACCGCCAGCCTGTTGATCCTCACAAGTGGCTGAAATAGGGCTTGTTATTACAGGCGCGTATGGCGACGCCAGTTTTTATTTCTTATCCGTGTAAACATCCGGTATCATATTTTTATCCGTATTTTCAGGTACAGGGGAAGTGGCAGGGAAAAATCTGAATCGTCATCCGGCTGTTGTATGGGCCGCTCTGTTTGTCGGGCGGAAATTCAATTCCGTCCGCAGGAAAGGTTTGCAGGATGCTGGAATCCAATGAGCTTGTTCTTTTTATTCTGTCCATTCCGGCTTTTGTGTTTATGATGACTTCCGCCGGTCGCGGGGAAGGCGAGGAGTACCGCGACATCTGGATACTGAAACTCGCCTTCGGTCTGCAGGTTCTGGCCTGGTTTCTGACCAACGCCGAGGCTTTCTTTTTGAACGAAGTCTTCAACTGTCTTGAACACATTTCCGAATGCTCTTCGGCCATTCTCATTCTGCTGTGGCTTGTGCGGCTGCTTCGGCGCGGAAGGGAGAATGCTGCATGAATACGATAGCATTCTTTGATTTCGTTGCCACACTCGCCACGCTGTCGGCTCTTGTTCTGCTGCTGGTGTTTTTCCGGCGCTTTCCCTTGCGCGACATGCGCTGGCTGCTGCTGATTCTGCTGCTGGCCTACGCCTTCGATCACCTGAGTAATTTTCTGGAGTGGTCGGGCCTTACAGCCAGCCTGGATTATTTCGAAGACCTGGCGCAGATAAGCATTCCGTTGCTGTTTATGATGATATTCTACGGGCTCAGGCAGATACGCTCGCAGAGATCGGTGGAAATAAGTGAAAGAAAATTCCGCAGCATCGCCGAACAGACCAGCGACCTGATTTTCATTACCGACGCCAGCGGAATAATCACATACGTTTCTCCTTCGGCCTTCAGCATGTTCGGCTATACGGTCGAAGAAATGCAGGGGCGCCCATTTATGAACTTTCTGCCGCAGGATGAAATCCCGCGCGCCTTCGAGCAGTTCAACTACACTGTCACCAGCGGCGAAAGGACAGTGACTTTTCTTCTGCGCATGAAAAGAAAAGACGGCGTCATAATCAACGGCGAAATAAACGCCTCCATGCTGCTTGAAAACGGCAGACCGGCCGGGACTCAGGGCATCATCAGGGACGTTACCGGGCGAAAGAAAGTCGAGGAAGTTCTGGTCGAAAGCGAGGAGCGCCTGCGCCAGTACATCGACATTGCCGGAGTGGCCATGCTGGTTCTGGACAGGGATGGTCGCGTCTCCATGATAAACCGCAAGGGCTGCGAGACTCTTTCGGCAGAGCCGCATATTGTTTACGGCGCCAGATGGTTCGACAAGTTCATACCGGAAAACGAGCGGGAGCGCGTGCTGGATGCTTTCGAGAAGATAATGTCGGGCCAGATGGAGAACGTGGAGTTTTTCCAGAATCATGTCGTCACCGGAGACGGACGGGTTCGTCTCATGGAATGGCGCAATGCGCTTCTGCGCGACAGAAGCGGGCGCATCACAGGCACTCTCAGTTCCGGAGAAGACATTACGGACCGTGTCGCAGCCGAAGAAATGGTGCGCGCCAGCGAGGAGAAATACCGCAGTCTGGTCGAAAACACCACCGACATAATAGTGCGCTTCGACCGCGATATGCGTATTACATACATAAATAAAGCCGTGGATAATTTTTCCAGATACGGACATTCAGGACTTACAGGAAGAACTCCACGCGAATTACCCGTGGATGATAAAGACCGAGAAAAATTTGAACAGAATCTGAATATCGTATTCGAAACCGGCCAAGTGCTCGACGGAGAACTGCAATATCGGCATGAGGAGAAAATAGCTGTTCTCAACTGGCGCCTGATACCGGAATTTGATGAAGACGGCAGCGTCAAGTCCATAATAGGAATTGTTCGCGACGTGACCGAGCAGCGTCAGGCTGAACTGCGATATTCGCAGCTTTTCAACAGCATGCTGGACGGTTTCGCCATGCATGAAATAGTGCGCGACGAACAGGGCCGGCCTGTGGATTATCGCTTCCTGTCAGTCAATCCGGCATTCGAACGGCTTACCGGTCTGAAGGCCGCCGACATCATCGGCAGAACTGCGCTGGATGTGATTCCCAATCTCGAAAAGGTATGGCTCGACAAATATTTCAGTGTGGTTGAAAGCGGAGAGCCGCTGCATTTTGAACAGTATACGGCTGATATCGGAAAACACTTCGAGATCACAGCTTATCGCAATGCCCCTGAGCAGTTCACTGTGGTTTTTGTGGATTCTACAGAACGTGTGCTGGCGCAGCAGGCGCTTAAGAAGAATGAAGAGCAGCTGCGTCTTACGATAGATTCCATTCATGACATGATTCATGTCGTCGATTCCGATCTGCGGCTGGTTCTGGCCAACAACACTTTTTATACATGGTGCCGCAAGTACGGTCTGGAATCCGGTGCGGTCGGAATGAATTTGAAAGATGTTTTACCTTTTCTGAACGATTTCGTTCTGGCGGAGTACATGAGCGTGTTCGAGAACGGGCAGGTCTTGCTGACCGAAGAAGCCAACACTTTCGGAGAGCAGACCATATATTCTGAAACGCGAAAGGTGCCGATATTTGTAGACGGCAAAGTCGCTCAGGTTCTTACTGTCGTTCGCGACATTTCCGAGCGCCGTCAGGCCGAAGAAGAAAAAATAAAATTGCAGAGCAAGCTTAATCAGGCGCTGAAACTGGAAGCCATAGGGCGTCTGGCCGGCGGCGTGGCGCACGATTTCAACAATCTGCTTACCGGCATTTCCGGCAACGTCGAACTGGCGCTTATGGACATGCCAG
>JAKQSH010000458.1 GCA_029570245.1 Deltaproteobacteria bacterium
AAGGCCGGAAGAAAACGTCTTCCTCCGACAAACCGAAACGCGAGCAGTCGGAAGTTGAGAACGAGCAGCAGACCTCCGAAAAGCCGCAAGCACGTCGTATCGCAAAAGTCTGCGAGCCGGTTTGGTTGAAGCTGGAGCGCGGCAGCGAAGGCGGGTTGGTGGAACGTGTGGATGTCGTATCTCTGATCTGTCAGAATTGTGGAATAAAAAAAGGCTGGCTTGGAGATTGCCGTATAGCCGCCGATCACGTCATGCTTGAGGTCGATGCAAGTGTTGCTGATCGCATTGTCGAAACCATGTCGAATTTTAAGGATGAGCGCAGCCTGGCAATCTCGAAATCAGACGCCCCCGCTGTTTAATAAGTTTCAATTATCTGTAGCAGGCCGCCAGCAACGCAACCAGCGTGTTTGAAAGCCCATGCAGCAGTATGGGTGAAATCAGCGAGCCGCGTTTCAGTCGCATCCAGCAGAAAAGCAGCGAAGGAAAAAACACCGCCAGGCGGAATGGCGAAGGAACAGCCGCCAGATGGGCTAGAGCAAAAAGAAGCGAAGTGTACAGCACCGCTTTGCCGAATGGCGCGCCCATTAGCCGCGTAGAATCCGGGCGGCGCTTTTCAAATACAGACAGCATCCAGCCGCGATAGAAAAACTCTTCCGGCAGTGCGATGAACAATGTTTGTTCGATGAATGTCATACCCAGGAATTTTTCCGGCCAGGCAAAGGAAAATTCCTGCCCGGCTCCGATGGAATGCCAGATGTGATAACCAATGATGTAAGGCGGAAAAATTATTGCCGCCCATTTCAGCGCGTACAGAATTTCTTTCGGCCAGGCTTCGAGGTGAATTGCATAAGCCCGCAGCGGGTCAGGCTTTTCATATTTTATTGTGCGCCAGACCGGCATGTAAACCATTCCGGCCAGTATGAACGAGTAAGCGTATTCTCGTACCGGACCCGGCAGAATGTGTGCTGTTACGGCAATCGAGAACACCACCACTACGAACGAAATCAACACCTCGCGCATTTCGCGCGGGCGATATAAGGCAGGCAGCATCAGTCTGTTGTCGTTTCCGGTCAATTTCCTCAATCCGTGTTCTTTTCAACCAATACGCAGGCTTTCAATCTGTTCCCGTTCCAGTCTGGCGTGGACGACGATTTCACGTTTTTCGCCCTGAGGCAGGTTCGCCAGAACTCTGAAGGCTTCGCCGCCTGCGCTGCAATGACTTATCATAAAGCGTCCGGCAAGTTCAAGTGCTGCGTCGTTATATATACCGCGCAGCAGTACCAGCGGAGCGCCGAAGCCGAGCGGTTCAAGCAGTGCGTCGTTCGGGCTTGCAAGCTTTTCCAACTGGTTGTTTTCATAATCGTCACGCGCCACTACCAGCTTGAAAGCGCTTTCCGGTCTGAAATGTCTTCCAACTGACAGCAATGCATAGTCGCCGGCTTCGATATGAGCCTGATGCTCGAACAGGTCGCGCACGCGCACGCTGTAAAGTGTGTCGGTAAGCAGACAGCCGCCGCCCGACTGCGAACGTTCTTTGATTCCATACTGGTTCATAAGCTCCACCTGACGCTTGCGTCCTCGGCCCTCAATGCCCTCAAGGCGTGAGCGGTCAACCAGTCCCGATATTTCGGCATCCGTTTCAGGCAGGCGCTTTGCCGTAAGCGGGCGCAGCAGTTTGCCGACCAGGCCGCTTGCTTTTTCTGTCTGGCGCATGGCTGAGCGGTGCTGGCTCATCGGGCGCTGGTTCAGAACTTCTCCACTGAAAACGAAGGCGCCGCCCACCGACTCCATGTATTCGCGCGCTTTGCGCAGGATGTATATCCGGCAGTCGATGCAGGGATTGACGTTGCGCCCTGTGCCGTTGGGCGGGTTGCGTATCATGTCGTAATATGCCTGATCGGCTTCGTAAATCACCAGTTTCAAGCCGAGTTCGCGGGCCGAGCGCTCAACGGCGCTTTCGCTCATGTCGCGGCCCATATTGCGTCCGCGTCGCGAGAATTCGTTTATGAACGGTGCGGTGAAATGAAACAGATGCACATTGAAGCCCTGTTCGGAGATCAGTTTCGCCGCCAGTATCGAATCGTTGCCGCCGGAAAAGAGCCCTACCGCTATAATATTTTTTCTGTCGCTGTCGTTCATTGCATATCCATATGATTTTCGGCAATCGCGCGACCGCCGATTTTTGTGCGCAAATGATAAACGATATTCCCGAACATGGAAATATCAATTACGCGAATAAAAATATGGCTTACAAGCCGTTTTCAATGTCGTAAATAATCTGGTCGTATAAGTTGCCGAAGTCTATTACCAGAAACATCGCAGCCATGATCGTTATTGCGAAAGCCGTGAAAAGAATCGTTTTTGAGACGGCACTTTGCGGGTTGAAGCCTTTTACGAGAAGCGGAGTCGCATAAATCGCCAGCAGAGAGGGCAGGGCAGACATTCCTATCGCTTGCCATGCAAACTGGCCTTTCTGAACTGCGGCGACAAATGCCGCCAGAAAAACAGGCAGCACCATCAACAATTCGAATGGCGGCCTGAAAGTGTATGATCTGCCATGAATTCTTCCCGGCAGCAGCACGATCAGAAGTGTAAACATGATTGCAATCGTTGTTATGGATGCATAGCGCAGATATTTTCTGGTGGCGCTGTGGCCTATTTCAAGCAGTCTGTTTCTGGCAGTATCTGCCCCGAACCCTTCGGTTTCAACGAGTTTTTCATACAGCGTGCGTGCTGTATAAACATTGCCAACACTCAGCAGACAATCGGCGCGGCCAAGCATGGCTTCGCGTTTTTTGCTTTCGTCCGCGTTTCCGCTTTCCATCTGTTCGTATACTTCAATGGCTTCGTCGCAATTGTTGAGGCTGCGATATTTCACCGCCATCCACATCTGTGCATCCCATTCCAGCGCAAATGGCGTATCGCCTTCAAGGATGTTTTTTATTTCTTCAATCTGCTTGAGCGGGTCGCTTTTTTTATCTGGATTCTTGAGTACCGCTTCGTAACGGGCAAAGCGTTCTTCGCCGCTGGATATGGCTTTCTTCAGAAATTCCGCCCGTCTCAAGGCTCTTCGCGCCGGGCGTGCGTTGGGAAAGCGTTCGGCCATCAGTTGGTAGCGTTTTATGGCGTCCGAATAATTGTGATCCTCTTCGTCTGAAATGCGCGCCATTTCGTAATAAGCGTCATCCTGAAAAGCGCCCGGCGGCTGATTTTCGATGATTTTCTCAAGCAGTGTTCGCGCATGCTCAGAATCGCCTTCTCTGGCGAACTTCATCGCTTCGTAAAACAAATCCATTTCTGCTCTGGGGTCAAGCGAAGGTCTTACGGTGCCGTCGTCCGAATCCGCCGCTTTTTCGCCTGCGGTCTGACTGAAAACCGGCTGGAACACAGACAGCACCATAATCAGCACCGAAAAAGCAATGACTTTAAACATATCGACACCGGCTTTACTGATCGTTGACAAAAAAGCGGCCACTTGACCGCCTGCGCTAGTTTTGCTACGTTATCACGCAGAAGAAACGATTTGCAAGTAGGAAGATAATGTTAAAAAGCGATCCCAGAGCCCGCAGAGGTCTTGATCTCATAGAAGAGCTTGACGACCGTCTTGAGAAACTCAAGCACGAATATGATGTGTATTTTGCAGGCATTTCTCATATTGATCCCGCCGAGAAAAAAGTACCAATCCGACGCATTATAACCAAGCTGAACGAGATGCATCTTGTCAATCCTCGCCTGAGATTTCAGTTTCAATCCCTGGTTGGGCGCTTCGTTTCCCTCAATCAGTACTGGACGCGCATTCAGCGTGAAATAGACGAGGGGCGTTACAGCCGCGATATCTTCAGGGCTAATCTGAAGGCCAAGAACGGCGAAACCAAGGCGTATTTCGGCAAAGAAGCCCCTAAAATGCCCGGCTCTGAGGCAAGAGATGAGAAGTCAGCACTGAAAAACATCGACATTATCGGGGCGCCGCAGCAGGACGAAAAAATCAGGCGTGACGACATAGAGGAGCGTCAGATAACCGAGCGCGAACTCAAGCAGCTCAAGCTGGAAGATAAGGTCGAAGTTTTATCGTATGACGCCATCCGTAATGAAAGAGAGGCAAATATTTCCACACCTGAGCCGGAACGCAGAAGCGGGCAGGATGCCTTCGACAAACTTTATTCCGATTATCAGCAGGCCCAGAAACGGCGCGGCGTCAACGTTGATGCCGGAATCGAAAAAGAAACCGTGCGTCAGCAGATAGAAATGCAGAGAGAGCGCCTTATTCAGAAATACGGCGGAGGAGTCGAGGTCGATTTTCAGATTTCAGAAAAAGAGGACAAGGTTTCTCTTAAGCCCATCATAAGGAAAAAAACATGATGCGGTCTGGCGGAAAAATTTCCGTCGGATATTTTTTCCGGCGTCTATTAAGTGCAGTCGTTGGTTTTCTGACTCAGTTGCGTCTGCCGTCGTTTATTCTCACTCCGATAATTCGTCTCTATATCAGACACTATGACATCGACATGAGCCAATTCGCATTGCAACCGGAAGAAGCCGCGACTTTCGGAGAATTTTTCGCCCGACCTCTGAAAGACGGCTGCCGCCCGCCGGCAGATTCGAAGCGTTTTGTTCTGTCGCCTGCCGATGGCATTCTTACTGTAGGCGGGCAAATCGTTGAAGGCAGGCTTGAGCAGATAAAGGGCAGCGAATACAACCTGTATGAATTCGTCGGCGACCCATCTTACGGTGCGGCTTTTGATAACGGTGATTATTTCGTCGTTTATCTGTCGCCGCGCGATTATCACCGCGTTCATTTCCCGGCTGATGCTTCCGTGGTCGGCTGGCATTATATTCCCGGCGACAAAAAAACAGTGCAGCCGAGCTTTCTCAGGGGGCATCAGGGTGTGTTCGTGCAGAATGAACGACTTGTGGTTCATATGCAGACTCCGCGCGGTCCGCTGGCTGTAGTAATGGTTGGCGCAACCTGCGTCGGACGGATGGACATCAGTTTTGATCCGATGCTTGAAGGTGTAAGGCTTTCAAGCGAAACCCGCCATGTCTGTCGGGAACCTGTTGCCGTTTCCGCCGCCGCCGAGCTTGGAGTGTTCAAGATGGGTTCTACCGTTGTTGTGCTGGCGGCGTCCGGCATGTTGCGCTTGAACGACTCTCTTGTTGGTGAAAACGTCAAAGTTAATCAGTCTGTCGGAGTCTGGTTGTGAAAAAATCATTCGTTCTGACATTTGTGTCCTGCCTTTTCTTTTTCTGTGCCTGCGCCGCAGGCCCTGACAGGGTGGCGGATTCGTGGCGCAAGGCTCTGGACTCCGGCGATGCTGCCGGTCTTGAATCCCTGTCTGCGGAAAAAGCGGATTTCGCCGCAGCAATAAAAGGCGGTTTTGTCGCGAAACATTCCGAAGCCGATGCCGCTTCGTCGCAGAAATTATCCGGCAGCGCATATGTTGTATCTGACGGTTATGCGTACCGATTGAAATATACTGACAACGCTTGGAAAGTCGAATGTTCCGCCGCCGGGCCTTTCAATCAATCCACTCCTGAAATGACTCTTTTGCTGGCTCTTCATCTGGTAAAAACCGCTCGTTTTGACGAACTCAAACGTCTGATTCCGCCGGGTTCATCTGTCCCGCAGGATCAATATTCCGAACCGGGGATTGAATTGTGGCGTGATTTCGCAGAGGCAATCGGCAATTCACGCGACTGTCGCCCCTTCGACATTTCCGGCGACGAAGCGGTTATATCCTACGGCGATAGCGGACAGCGGCAGGTGAGGATGCATCGCAGCAATTCTTTATGGTATATAGTCGAAATTAACTGACGGAGGCTTTTCTTATGTTTGAAGACAGAATGCCGTCCCAGCCGGACGGCCTTATTATTATAGACAAACCGCAGAACCTCAGTTCCGCCGAAGTCGGAAATCTCATCAAACGCCGTTTCCGCTTCAAAAAAGTCGGACATGCCGGAACGCTTGATCCGATTGGTACAGGATTGCTGGCGGTTTGCGTCAACGAGGGTGCAAAGCTTTCGAAAGTGCTGTCTGAAGGCGACCGTGCTTATCATGTGCAAGGCAGGCTGGGGGCGGCAATGGATACACAGGACAGAACTGGCCGTATAATCAGCCAGGGGGAAGTTCCCGGTGATGAGAACGCGGTAAGAGAAGCAATTCTTTCTTTTCTTGGGCCGCAGATGCAGGTTCCGCCGATGTTCTCAGCCAAAAAACATCAGGGCCGCGAACTGTATAAGATCGCCCGCCAGGGAGAAACTGTAGAGCGTGAAGCCGTTGCCGTCAATGTTTACGATATCAGCGTGACTTCGCTGGAACTGCCGGTTTTCAATCTGCATATCAAAACCAGCAAGGGCTTTTACGTCCGCACCCTCTGCCACGATATCGGCGTAAAACTGGGATGCGGCGCTTATCTTGAGGAACTGAGGCGGACATTGCATTCCGGTTTCTTCATTGAAGACGCCGTTGCTCTGGATGAATTGCTTGACGGCGGCTGGGATGTGTTGCGCCGAGTATTTCTGCCTCTTGATTCCGATAAAATCGACATTCCCAAACTTTTTGTAGGGCATGAAGCCGAAGAGGAGATTCATTTCGGGCGACGCATCAAACCGTTCATGCTTTCCGGCAGTCAGAGTCCGAAAGCTCTGGAAGCTCGGATTGTACGGGCGGTTTCAGAGTCCGGGCGAGTTCTGGCGCTTCTTGAACGCGGCGAAGGCGAAAATTCCGGTTCGTGGCTGGTAGAGCGTGGATTTTTCGGCGGCTGATTGCCGACAGGCTATGGTGTCCGCTGCAAACACATGGCGTTACAATGATTTGTTTGTCATGCGCTGCGAAATGAAAAGGAAATGCAAATGGATAAAGAAACTTTCGGATACACAGAAGCGCTTGAGGCTGCCGATTTTCTGAAACATGAATTGCCGTCCATTCCTGACCGCGCCGTAATTCTCGGTTCCGGCCTTTCCAGTCTGGCCGACAGGTTTGAAGACAGAATCGAAATACCTTACGGCGAAATTCCTCATTTTCCTCTTCCGGCGGTAGCTGGTCATCGTGGTGTGCTGGTTTACGGCAGACTTTCCGGCGTAGAAGCCATAGCGCTGGCCGGACGTTTTCATTATTACGAAGGTTATCCTCTTGATCTGGTTGTACTTCCGGCGCGTGTTCTGGCGTTGGCCGGAGTTAAGAAACTTATTGTCACCAACGCCGCCGGCGGTGTAAATGTTAGTTTTACGCCGGGAGATATCATGCTCATAAGCGACCACATCAATATGACCGGTCAGAATCCCCTGGCCGGGCCGAACGATGATCGCTTCGGGACGCGCTTTCCCGACATGAGCTCTGTATATTCGGATGAACTGCGAAAGATCGCGCGCGAAGCCGCAGATCGTCTGGGACTGAGATTGCAGGAAGGCGTTTATCTGTGGAA
>JAKQSH010000468.1 GCA_029570245.1 Deltaproteobacteria bacterium
TCGCCGCTGACGGGCGGTTCTTCGCCGAAATGCAGGTTGAAATTGGAAACCGAAAGCTCTTCCGGGGCGCGGCATACACCTTGCCCCTGGCGTCTGTCAACTGCACAGGCGTGCGGACACATGCGGCATGGACGCCCCAGCGCCTCAAGAACTTCTAGTTTATTCTTCCACTGTTGCGGGCTGATTTGGAGGTAGCTTGACCCCATGGAAATACTCGTCCATGAATTTATCTGAATAGATAAGTTTTATATCCACTTTGGTATAACGGTACATATGCATCCACATCTTCTGGAGCATTATCATAAGAGGCTTGAAATTCTTTGTGCCGTCCTTGAGCATGCGCTTTATTCTCTTTTTGATGAATTTTCCGGCTTCAGGGGGATGCATGACAAAAGCGTTCATCATTATATACTGCTCGCCGCTGGGTATCAGTCTGGCTTCGAATATGTTTTTTTTCTCAATGCCATGCAGCGCGCGGCGTTCGAAGACTTCGTATTTTCTGCGTGCTATCAGATCAAACAGCACCAGGAGGTTTTTCTTCGGGTTTATTTTCTTCACTTCGAAGATGCTGTGGACCGGATTGCACATTTTTTCGAGCGACTCAACATCCTCAGGTGTCAGGCTCCATGATTTTTCGTTGATATAAGTTCTTATGGGAATCTCAGTCGCATCGTTGCGCCAATCGAACGCAAACCAGTCAAGCTGATTGGAAATGCGCTCTTCGAAAAACTCATCGCCTTCATACACTTCGCCGGTCTGTTCGAAAAACCAGCGGCGCGACTTATCCAGCTCTTCGGGATATTTTTCGTGCATATACGTCAGAATGTTTTCCAGATGCTGCTGATACAAAATCCTCTCCTTGCCAACTTCCTTATTTTATGCCCGCATAGTTTACTTTTACCTCTGTTCCGCCGCAAGGGAATTGTCTGTATTTAATAGATTGTGCTCGGTACCGCCGAACAGTCTTTTATCTCAGGCAAGCTTAAGCCGATCTTGAGAAGTGCTCTGTTAAGATATTCGATTCAGTGGTTTTATCCACGTCTCTAAAATGTTATCATATAAAAATGTGTTCCGGACTGACCTGAAGTCAAGGCTGTATCGGCTGTTGAAATAGGAGGGCTTATGTCGCGCATAGCTTTTTATTTCATCTGTTCTGTGGCGCTGTCGTTTATAGTTGCCGCATGCGATTCGAGTGGCGCAGTCTGCAAAGGCGGAGATGCCGATGTGGATATCGACGGCGATTCCGACTGGGCTTACGAATCTGATTCCGAGGCGGAAGAAGCTGTCGTTCCGGCCCCGAAAATATCAGTGCAGAGCGATATTTCATTTGGTGCAGCCAGTCTGGGGCAGCGTCGAGAATACAATATGAGCATCGGAAACGAGGGCGACGCGATTCTGAATATTTTCGATATGCGCATAGTCGATTCAAGCGACGAATTCGGTTTGTCGGAAGCTTTTACGGAATTGTCGCTGTTCCCCGGCGATTCTGTCGAAGTGCAGCTGTACTATGAACCGATCGACGCCGAAAGCGACACCGGCACTCTGCTTATTTACAACAACGACCCGACAAAGCGCGTTGCCAGAGTGAATCTTTCGAGTCTGTACAAGGGCGAAGCCAACATTTCAGTCGATGTGCAGAGCATTGATTTCGGAACGGTGGCGGTAGGTTCGTCTTCTGCAGTGAGGCGTGTCAGGATCGGCAATGTTCCCGGCAGCACCGACGATAACCGCATCCTGACGGTTTCCGACATAAACATAGCCAATCAGGCCGGTGGTTCCTTCCAACTGTCGCCGGACAATCCGAAGACACCTTTCTATATCGGCCCTTCCATGTATCAGGATATTTATCTCAGTTTCGCGCCGCAGTCATGGGGTGATCTGTCCGATATACTCAGTATTGCAAGCGATTCCAATCTTGAATCCGACCGCCTGCTGAATGTCTCGCTGTCTGGTTACGGCGGCGCGGCGCGGCTGTGTGTAGTTCCCGATCCGATTGCTTTCGGCAGCGTAAAGGCCGCTACTACAGCCGTTCGGCAGATTACTCTTGAAGCCTGTGGAGAAGACGATGTCACGCCGGTAGCGATTTCAATTGTTGATTCTACGACCTCATCTTTCTCAATCTCCAATCCACCGCAAACGGGTCGGACTCTCAAGCCGGGAGAAAGCCTGATATTCGATGTCGAATTCTCGCCTGAAGCTCAACTGGGGCTGGAGAGCGCGACTCTGGAAGTCGAAAGCGACGATATGTTTTTTCCGGTCCAGAGTATAGGCATAAGCGGTTACGGCGCGATTTCCGATCTTTATCTGGTTCAGACCTCTCTGCTGTTCGGCGATGTTCGATTGGGTGAAAGCAGCGAAAAAACACTGACGCTGCGTAATGTCGGACTCTGGGACCTTACCATCAACGATTTCGAATTCTCGCCGCAGGATGCGGCGTTCGAAATCGTGGAACCGGAAAATGTTCTGCCTCTTTCAATTCCCGGCGGAGAGACCGCAACTGTTACGGTGCGTTTCAATCCGAATGCAGAGAGTCTTCATACAGCCAATATGGACATCGTTTCGGATAACAGCGCCGGTACGCTTACTGTCGGCCTGTCCGGGCGCGGTGTTGAGGCGCATATGACGCTTTCTGAAGACGGAAATGTCGAATTCGGCGAGGCCCGTCTTGGTGAGACTCTTACACGCAGGTTGATTGTCGGTAACAGCGGCCGTTATCCTCTGACTGTTTCGTCGCTGGAAATTGTCGAAGGTTCGGACTTCTTCTCGGTCGATCCGGCTGTTCTGACTCGGCCGATAGCCTACCAGCAGGAGGAAGAAATTATCCTGAATTACAGCCCCGGCGGAGAAGTTGGACAGAACAACGGCGTGCTTCGTATTGTTTCCGACAGCGATGACGGCGTGCGCAGCGAGCGGGAAATAAACCTGCACGGCAGCTCAATCGACCCCGGTCTTAATATTGAGCCAGCCGGGCTTTCATACGATTTCGGCCCTGTCAATGTTGGAGCCTGTGCCGGACCGCTTGAGTTTGTCGTTACCAACGACGGTTTCGGAACGCTGCTGATTCAGAACATAATCGGTCTTGTTGGCTTCGGCGAAGTTTTCTCGCTTGTAAACGACAAGGATTTCCCACAGGCCATACGACCTTTTGCCTCAAGCGGCGACAGCCTGCGGTTCTGGATAAGCTTCTGTCCTGCCGAGGAAAGTGTTAATTACGATGCAACCCTGCAGATTCTGAGCAACGATTATTCGTCCATCGACTACCGTTTTTATTTTCACGGTTCAGGCGGTGGCTGTCCGCTTAATCACATCAATTGCGACAATGATCCTTCCGTTTGCGAAACCTATTGCGAGGGAGCGGCGTCGAATCAGGAATTATGCAACGGCATTGACGACAACTGCGACTGCCGCGTTGATGAGGGTTATGATATCGGCTCCTTCTGCTCCGGTGTCGGGGTCTGTTCCGATGGCGTAAGCGAATGCAACATTCTGAACCCGCAACAGGTCGTATGTTCGACCTCCGTTTCCGGCAGCGAATACG
>JAKQSH010000471.1 GCA_029570245.1 Deltaproteobacteria bacterium
CGTATTCCCATTCGGCTTCGCTCGGCACACGTCCGCCGACAGCTCTGCAGAACGCATCCGCCTGCACCCAGTTGACCTGCTCAACCGGACAATCCGGGCAGGCCGCATAATCAGGCGGCTGAAAGAGGCTGGGGTTGGAACCGATTACAGACGAATACTGCTCCTGAGTGATTTCAGTACTGGTGATTTCGAAGGCCGGAACATTCACATCGTGTTGTGGCTTTTCAGTTGAGTTGCAGTTCGCATCCTCGTATGTGACACAGCCCATTCGGAAAGAACCGCCTGGAATACTTACCCATTTCAAGCCGTATTCGTCCTCCTCAGACTCGCTTTCGGCTGGTTCCTCTTCGGTTTCGACAACATCGGTGTCGATAGCGTCGGTGTCGCCGTCGCTTTCACTTTCGGCACCGTCTTCGTCGGGCTTTTCCTCACCGCCATTGTCACCGTCAGTCGCGTTTCCATTATTGTTGTAGTCGTCGGGCAGAGTGGGGGAATCTCCATCGGCACCGGAAAGCAGGCATTTGTTGGCGACACAGGTCAGACCATCAGCACATTCAACACTGAACACACAGAATCCTCCTTCTGCGGCAGGCTCGCCGTCATCTTCTCCGCCGCATGCAACACAGAACAGAAGCAGCGTGCAGAGCATGAAGATACTCAAATAGAAGAATTTCCGTGATGCCATTTCGCATGTTCTCCAGTTATTCAGAACGTTTTCATTGAAAATACAATACGAAGCTATAACTGCATTTACCACAACGGTCAGCAGGAAAAAAAATAATTAAAGATAAAAAAAGAAAACGATTCATGGCCGAAAATTCTTCTGGCGAAAGAAAACGCTTTTTGTATAATAATGAATGAGTGCTCATTCGCACAAGTGAAACAGCAGTAAAATCGAGGCGATCCACAAAGAAGGCACTAAAGCCTTTATTTTGTTCCGCCTGAGGTTTATAAAAAAGCACTGTAATAATAAGCTTAATTTCCGCAGGCGCCTCCGAAGAAAACGGCGGCACACGAAAAGGAGCAAGCCGATGTCGATGCCAATGTCAGAAGCACAGCGCGAAATAATGTGGAACATCGCCAGAAACGCCGACGGCAAACTGGGCGGTGGAATTCAACCTGTCATTATGTATATTCTGTTTTTCATAATGCTGGCGGTATTCGGTTACGGACTCTGGCTGCGCATTCAATCCTGGCGCAAGGGCAAACCCGCAAACGAACGTCTGGGCGACTGGGGCATGCGTCTTGTATTGCTGGTAAAGGAAATCCTCTTTCAGCGCAAAGTGCTCAGCGAGAAATTCCCCGGCATCTTTCACAGCTTCATTTTCTATTCTTTTATCGTGCTGACGATAACAACCGCAGTCGTCGCGATGGACTATGACCTGGGAACCTCTTTTTTCAAAGGCTGGATATATCTGACGCTCTCGCTTGGCGCAGACCTTGGCGGCGCCTTTGTGTTGATCGGAATTCTGATCGCACTTTACAGACGCTACATAATAAAACCGAGCTTCGTTCCACAGGTGCTTGGCGACACCTGGGCCTTGATACTCATCGCCATAATCATCATAACCGGATTCATGGCTGAAGGTCTGCGTATTGCAGTAAAGGGCGACGAATGGTACTGGATCAGTCCGGTCGGCTGGATTTTCAGCATGTTTTTTGCCGGTATCGGCTCTGAAGGCGGTGTCGTCGCGCACCGTATCATCTGGTGGGTTCATACGCTCTTCGCTTTCTTCTGGATGGCGACTCTTCCTTACACTAAATTCTTCCATATACTGGCGCTGCCGACCAATATTTTCTTTTCAAAGCTTGAAGCACGCGGCCACCTGAAACGTGACGACCTCGAAGCCATGATGGAAGACCCGAATTTCGACGAAGATAATTTCAATGTCGGCATAGGCAAAACCTCCGACCTCAGCTGGAAGCAGCGCCTCGACAACGACGCGTGCATTAAATGCGGACGCTGCGAACAGAACTGCCCGGCGGTCATGTCGAAAACGAGCCTCAATCCGCGCCTGCTGATTGCAAAAATAAAAGAACTGCTTGAATCCGACGAAGCGAAAATCAAAGCCGCCGGTCTCGACAAGGCAAAAAGCGCCGGAGCCGAAGCGGCTGTAGAATACAGCGCCATCATAGAAAACGCATTCGACCCGGAATTCGTGCAGCACTGCCGTACATGCATGGCCTGTGTCGAAGCCTGCCCGGCCATGATTCATCATGTTGACACCATCATGGCCCTGCGTCAGAACGAAGTGGTAATTCAGGGACGCCTCAACAACGAAGGCGCCCGCGCTCTGAAGTCGATGGAATCGCTCGGCAACCCGTTCGGACCGCCGGATGACCGCGTGGCTTTTGTTGAAGAACTCGGCGCTAAAGTCGTGGCAGCCGGAGAAGAAGTGGATGTGCTGTACTGGATCGGCTGTCTGTCCACCTACGACCCGACCAAACATAAAATCATCAAGGATATCTGTTGGCTGCTGGACAAAGCCGGAATCAACTGGGGAGTGCTGGGCGAAGAAGAAGTCTGCTGCGGTGATCCGGCCCGAGTAATGGGGCAGGAATACACGTTCCAGACCGGCGCGAAAATGCAGATTGAAGCACTGAATGCGCGCAAGTTTAAAACGCTGCTGGTCTCATGTCCGCACTGTTTCAATACTCTGGCGCACGAATACCCGCAGTTCGGCGGCAAATACAATGTAATGCACCATAGCGTATTCCTGCGCGGCCTGCTGCACGAAGGCAAGCTGAGCCCGAAAAAGAACGTCAAAGGCAAGTTTGTATATCACGATCCCTGCTATCTCGGACGCTACCAGGGAGTTTTCGACGAGCCGCGCGATCTGCTGAAATCGGTGCCGGGAATCAATCTGGCCGAAATGGCATCGCATCGCAACAAGAGCCTGTGCTGCGGCGGCGGAGGCGGACACTTCTGGATCGACATCAAGGCGGAAGAGCGCATCAACAATATTCGTGTGCGTCAGGCTCAGGACGCCGGAGCCGACTTCATTCTGACGGCCTGCCCTTTCTGCACGCAGATGATCGACGATTCGCTGAAGATACTCAACCTCGACGAGAATATGAAAGTCATGGATATCGCCTCTGTTCTGGCTGAGAGCATGAAAGACTGATTACGAAACATTTTTCTGAAGCGGCAGACCCGTTGCAGACTGTATCGGGTCTGTTTGTTTTCGGAGACATCAAATATATTGTGAAAAACCGCGAATTGGGATATAAGTTTATAAATAATTCCTAAGAATTCAGGGGAAAGCAGACTTGAAAAACAATTTAACGGAGGAAAATATGTTCTGCTGCAAAAGTGGCAAAAAATCTGTAGCAGCCGCTCTTCTGCTGGCGCTGGTTGTCGTAGCGGGATACGGCTGCGCGTCAGAAGACAACGGCAATGCCGGCCACAACTGGGGGGTTGAGGCTTTCTGCAAACAGTATGTCATGTGCTGCGATGATGTAGGCGAAGAACTTTGCGTTGAGATCGACGACAAAGATCAGATGAAGGAAATCTGCGAAATCAACTCCAACGCCGCTATCGACGCCATGGAAAACAACGAGCCGGAAATCTGTGACGAATGGTTCGAACTTCAGGCCAAATATTTCCGCTGCGTCGGCAAAGACGACCTCGACTGCGACGAGTGGATAGGCGACGACATGCACGTCGACAACGGAGATTTCGGCAATTACGGCGATATCTGCGACAAGGAATGCGAAGATATTATTGAATACGCCGAGGATTTCGAAGTAGGCAACTGCGGAAGCCTTCTGAACCTGACAAACGTCGATGACGACAACGCAGCGGATGTCTGCGTCATTAACAGACCGTTCTGATGCAGCAGGAATAAAAAGGAGATATCAAAATGAATAAAAATCAATTGGTGATTTTCGGTCTGTCCCTTTTCCTGCTGTGCAGCCTCAGTGCCTGCCTTGGTCTTGGCGAAGACGACGGCGGCCCCAAAGAGGCATCCTG
Organism: Deltaproteobacteria bacterium; assembly: GCA_029570245.1. GTDB lineage: Bacteria > Myxococcota_A > SURF-8 > SURF-8 > SURF-8 > JAKQSH01. The sequence goes on from JAKQSH010000471.1 coordinate 3,974, forward strand.
CCAGAAACAGTTCGAGTGCGGTCTGCTGGACGACGAAGAAGCCATGCATGACTGCTCAATCGGTCGTCAGGCAACTCTCGACCGCTGGGAAGTCGTGAAAAATAACGACCGTTCCTGTGAAGACCTGCTGGATGAATACAAGGATGCGCTCAAGTGCATCGAAGAACTCGACTGCGACGAAATGGCTGAAGAAGCCGACAACGACGGCAACACCGCCATCAGCGACTGCTTGAAAGATTACGAAGACGCCGTGGCCGACGCCAGAAACGACGAAGACGAATGTATCGCCTGCTGGCCGGAAGACCCTGCCTGTTATAATATCGAAAACGACAACGACTGACGGACTTCTGTGTTTAATTATGCTGCGGCTGCTCGAAAGGGCAGCCGTTTTTTTCTGAAGCACTGAAAACCGACGACGACGGCATGACGAACCCTATTAACGAAAAGTCGAAAGCTCTTCCTTGCGTTCTGCTGCTGGGCGTTGCCGCGATTTCGTTCGCCGCCGTTTTTTTCAAAAAAGCAGAGCCTACACATCCGCTGGTGTCAGCCGGCATCCGCTTAAGCGCCGCAGCCTTAATGCTTGCGCCATTTCTGCTGAACTCTATACTGCGCAGAAAGATTTCTAAAAGATTCCTGCGACACGCATTTCTGGCCGGCTTGTTTTATGCCGTACATTTCGGAGCATGGGTAACTTCGCTGACTCTTACCAGCATTGCCGCTTCGGTAACGCTGGTTACGACAACACCTCTGCTTCTTGGAATTGCGGCGATGATAAGCGGACGCGACAGACCGGACCGCTGGTGGTGGTTTTCGCTGGTGCTGGCAGCCGGTGGGCTGGCGCTGATAAGCGGCGGAGACATCTTCAACAGGGTAGCTCTTGCAGGAAACGGGCTGGCTCTGCTGGGCGCCTGCGCCATGGCGTCATACCT
>JAKQSH010000098.1 GCA_029570245.1 Deltaproteobacteria bacterium
CGTGAGCTTATCATCGGCGACCGCCAGACCGGCAAGACAGCCATTGCGGTTGACACCATAATCAACCAGCGAAAAACTCACAGTTCAGACAAACCGGTATACTGCATATATGTGGCGATCGGCCAGAAGCAGTCAACCGTCGCGCAGGTGGTAGATACCCTGAAACGCAACAATGCAATGGAATATACCTGCGTTGTCGCTTCGACGGCATCCGAAGTCGCTCCGCTGCAGTTTATCGCGCCTTATGCCGGCGTGGCAATGGGCGAATGGTTCCGCGACAACGGCATGCATGTGCTGGTAATATACGACGACCTCTCGAAGCAGGCAGTGGCATACCGCCAGATGTCCCTGCTGCTGCGTCGTCCGCCCGGCCGCGAAGCTTTTCCCGGCGACGTTTTCTATCTGCATTCGCGTCTGCTTGAGCGTGCGGCAAAAATGAGCGCCGAACTCGGCGGAGGCTCGCTGACCGCTCTCCCCATAATCGAAACCCAGGCCGGCGACATTTCGGCATACATTCCGACCAACGTAATTTCAATCACAGACGGTCAGATATTCCTCGAAACCGACCTGTTCTATTCCGGTGTACGCCCGGCAATCAATGCAGGTCTTTCGGTATCGCGCGTCGGTGGAAATGCCCAGATCAAAGCCATGAAAAAGATCGCGGGCATGCTGCGCCTGACGCTGGCACAGTACCGCGAGCTGGAAGCCTTTGCACAGTTCGGCTCCGACCTCGACAAGGAAACCCAGAAGCAGCTTCACAAGGGAGCGCGTCTGGCTGAAATACTCAAACAGGGACAATATCAGCCGCTGGAAGTCGAAAAACAGATTCTCATCATATACGCCGCCACCTTCGATTTCCTTAACGACTACGAACTGAAAGACATTGCACGATACGAGCAGGAACTCTACCAGTACGCCGCAGATCATTATTCGGACCTTATGAAAGACCTGAAGGAAAAAGCTGTACTGGACGCAGATATCGAAGCCAGGCTCAAAAAGCTGTTGAGCGAGTTCAAAGGTGTGTTTCAACCGAGCTGATGCGAGGCGGAGTGCGATACCGCACGAGGTAAAAGAAAAATGCCAAACCTCAAACAGATGCGCAAAAGGATCGACAGCGTAAGAAGTACGCGAAAGATCACTTATGCCATGAAAATGGTGGCAGCTTCCAAACTGCGCCGCGCACAGGCCGCAATTCTGGCGACCCGCCCTTACGCATTGGAAGTCAACAGCCTTATTCATGGTCTTTCTGAAACTCTTGACGATTACCTGCATCCTCTGATGATTCCGCATGATAGCGTAAAAAGAGTGGGAGTGCTGGTCATCACCAGCGACAGAGGTATGTGCGGAGCATTGAACTCCGGCGTGGCCCGCAATGTTGAAAGCCTGATGCGCGAAAAATCCGATACAGTAGAAGAGTTCCAGCTTGCAACCATGGGCCGTAAAGGCCATGAATATTTCAAACGCAGAAATGCCAACATCCGCCATAGCTTCCCTGATATTTACAAAGAGCATGGAATCGAAGCCATTCAGCCGGTAGCAAATCGTCTGATTCACGATTACCTCACCGGCGAAGTCGATGAAGTATGGGTAGTGTTCACACGCTTCAATTCAGTAATTTCTCAGGAAGTACGTCGCGAACTGCTGTTGCCGATAATATCGGTTGAACCCACAGGAAAAAAACACGATATAAAAGACTACACCTACGAACCGGATCGCAGAACCATACTGGAAGAACTGGTTCCGCAGGATATAGAAATTCAGCTTTACCGTTATTTCCTCGAATCGCAGGCTTCAGAGCATGGCGCGCGCATGACAGCAATGGAAGGCGCCACACGCAACGCAGAGGAAATGATCGACAAGCTTACGCTTTTATACAACCGTACCCGTCAGGCGGTCATCACCAACGAACTGGTGGAAATCGTCAGTGGTGCGGAGGCCCTTAAAGGTTAGCGACTGACTTGACCATCAGGAGTGACGATATGGAATCGGCAAGCAATTTCGGAAAAATCAGCCAGGTCATAGGCCCGGTAGTTGACGTTGTGTTCGACGAGGGCGAGCTGCCTGCGATTTACACGGCGCTTAAGGTCTCCAACCCCACCATTTCTAAAGAAGAATGGAATCTGGTGGTCGAAGTGGCCCAGCATCTCGGTGAAAGAACAGTACGCACCATCGCAATGGATTCCACCGACGGTCTGGTGCGAGGTCAGAAAGTTCTGGACACCGGCAACCCGATAATGATACCGGTTGGCCAGGGTGCGCTTGGACGCATTCTGAATGTCGTCGGAGAACCGGTCGATCAGATGGGACCGGTGAAAGCCGACAAGTTTTATCCTATTCACAGAGCTGCCCCCAAATATACCGACCAGGATGTGAACATCACCGCATTCGAAACAGGAATCAAGGTCAT
>JAKQSH010000477.1 GCA_029570245.1 Deltaproteobacteria bacterium
CTGGAATAGATATTACCTGGCCGGTGATGTCGGAAGCGAGTTCATTCTGTTTCGTAAAAGGAAACAATAATGCATCTGATTGCCCGTGACTGATGCAGGTATCACTGAACTTGAGGGTATTCCCGAAATCGGGCTCATTCAGCATTTGTCTCGTTATTTTTCAGATTTTTCTTGCTTCACATTGCAGAAAAATAAAATAATAATTCAATTAAGGAGAGTTGAGCGTTAAGCGTTTGTTAAGCAGGCGGTCTTTCCTGCTGGCCTTATTGTTGTAAATCTGGAGGCTTTTATGAAATCCGTAAGAAAAACAAATCTGGTGCTGCTGATGCTGGCGCTGTTGGTTTGTCTGTGCGCTGTGGCGTGCGGTGACGACAGCGAAGAAGAAACTGACGGCGATAGCGAAACCGCCGCAGACGGAGACGATTCTGAAGCTGAAGAAGATGGCGATTCAGTCGGCGGCGATGAAGAAGCTGTTGACGGGGATGTCGACTCAATCGATAACGATGCCGATTCCTCTACAGAGGAAGTTCTGCCTTTCCCTCCCGCCGGCCCGGATGCCGCGCCAAATCCGATGGAGCCCGGTCCCTTCCCGGTTGGTGTCAAGACTTTCGATTGGTATGATGATTCCCGTCTGGATGAGAAAACCGGCGAACCGCGCTGGCTGCGTACCGAAATCTGGTATCCGGCCACTCAGAAATATAAAGATGGTCCCTTCGAAGCTATCAACCTTGCAGCGGAAGCTCAGTCTGTCCCCGATCTGCCGCAGGACATAAAAGATGCGCTGGCCGCTTCTTCAATCGAGCCGATTCCCGTCAATCAGGTGCGCGACGCCGAAATCGACCGTTCACATGGCCCTTATCCGGTTCTACTCTTCTCGCACGGCGCAAACGGCATCCGCTGGCAGTCGGTGTTTTATACAATTCATCTGGCTTCCCACGGATATATCGTTGTTTCGTGCGACCACCAGAACAATGTCATGTGGGACCTGCTGAAAGATGGCTTCGCCAGCGACGCTACGGCGAAATCGGCTACCATCCGTCCGGTCGATATGTCTTTCCTGCTCGACAAAGTCACTGAGTACAATAAAGAGAGCGGTAACTTCTTTGAAGGCATGGCTGATCTGGACAACGTCGGAATTTCCGGACATTCACTCGGCGGTCTGACTTCCGTTCTTACTCCGTGCCTGGACAGCCGTATCAAAGTCACCGTTCCCCATTCGCCGGTTATCGGTCTGGCGATGATGGTTGGCGGCTGCAGCAAGGATTATCCCGTCCCCACTATGATTATGGGTGGAACCGATGACCAGACTCTGCCGTGGTGCCAGATGTACTGCGATTACAAAAACATGATGGACGCAGAAATCCGCTATATGTACGAACTTGTCGGCGGCGGACATTACACCTTCTCTGACATCTGTCGCCTTGACCTTTTGAAACTGTCTGAAGAAATCGACCTCGGTTCCAACGCCGAGGACGCGCTGACTGACGGCTGTGGAGAAAACAATGTTCCATATGAAAAAGGCCATCAGACGATTAACTACTACGCTACTGCCTTTCTGAACTGGATACTGAGAGGGTCGGCCGCTTCAGAAGATTACCTGGTTGACAGCGACGAAGACCCCTTCGACACCGTCAACTTTTATAAGGGTGACGTTGAGGATTTCTGGGGATATGAAGACGGTTGCGCCTCAGACTCCTGCAGAGGCGGGCTGAAATAAGGCGACCTGTGAATTAAATAGAAAAGGAGCTGAGAAATCAGCTCCTTTTTCTTTATTTGCGGTGGTCAGTATCTATTCCAGAACAGGTAAAAATATATTATCTGTTGCCATCAGAAAAAACAAATCTCACAATAAATCCGCCGTTTTTTTGAGTCTGTTTCGCTGATGCTTAAGTATGTGTTCTGAAATTTCCACGCTGACCTGAACTCAGGTGGCCCGAACCTGATAGATAGGTAACAGTTTAAAATCAGGACATGGGTAACACTTTCACGGTGTGAGAGGAGGAATGTCCATGTCCTGATAATTAATTGTTACCCATGTGTCGGGCTTGACAGAGCTTGACAGCTCATCCTTCCACTCTCCTTTCCTTATGAAATCCAATTTGATTACATTGTTCTGGAGAAATAATCGTTTTCAAATTACAAGGCAATATACAACATAAAGGTATTCAGCAGGTCTGAAATAAACATCTGTTAAATAATTTTCTTGTTGTATCCCGCGATAATCTCGTTGACAAAAGTCAATTCTTCCGTTGAAAGCTCGATGCTTCCCGCCTGAGCGTTTTCTATGGCCTGTTTCTCGCTGCGCGCTCCGACCAGGGCATGAGTAATTCCGGGCTGGTGCAGTGTCCATGCAATTACAAGTTGCGCCATCGTAATATTTCTGTCGGATGCAAGCGGTTTTATTTCCTCCAGCATGCTGTTGACCACCCTTATATTATCTGCCGAAAAGCGCTCTTTTGTGTTGCGCTGATCGCCCTGAGCGAATTTTCGTTCCGGTGAAATTCCGCCGCTTAAGAGTCCAAGTGCAAGCGGTGAATAGCACAGCACCGCGATGTCGTTCTGTTCGGTATATTTCAATTTTCCGTCTTTTTCCTGATTGCGGTCGATCATGCTGAATTTTTCCTGGTCACAATCAAGCTGTCCGACTTTTCGATATTCTTCGATCTGTTCGATTGATGCGTTGCAGACTCCTATCGCTCTGATTTTTCCTTCTTTTTTCAGTTCAAGCAGTGTCTCCATCGTTTCGGCAACTGGTGTAGTTGAATCCTGCCAGTGTGTCTGCAAAAGGTCGATGTGATCGGTTTTCAGGCGTCGCAAGCTTTCTTCCACTTCCTGGCGTATGGATTCTCTACCAAGATAGCGGAAAACCTCCCGGTCTGAATTTTCGCTTATTCCGTCGGCATTGGAAGGAAAGAAAAACACACCTTTTTTTGCGTTCCAGATCAGACCGCATTTGGTGGCAATCAGAACCTTGTCGCGACGATCGGCTACTGCTTCACCGACAAATTCTTCCGACATTCCGAATCCGTAAACCGGAGCGGTATCTATAAGGTTGATTCCATTGTCGATAGCGGCCTGAATGGCCTTTACCGACGCTTTTCTGTCGGTGCCGCCCCACATCCATCCTCCGATGGCCCAGGTTCCGAGAGCAACTGTTGAGGCTGATATTTCTGAAGCGCCCAAGTTTCTGAAACGCATTTTTTTCTCCCTTCAATCTTTTTAACCGGATTCTTGCTTCCTGTATTCTGATGTTTTATATATGGCACGCTTCGTTCGCTTTTACAAATTTCCGTGTCGCAGAGAGTGGATTTTCTATATTAAATAGAGTATTCGCTAAGTTGATGATATTCAATCATTTAACACCTTTGTTCTGTGGACGGCAGTGAACGAAATAAATCCGCGAAAAGCTTATTTTATCTTGACATTGAATATTGCTGACGGCATATTTGTGCGGAAGTGAAGCTAGGATGTGGTGAGGATTGTTTGTCCTCTGTTCCGCTTTATTAAGGGAGGATCATAGATGAAACGTAGTTTATTGCTGGTTCTGATGTTCATTTTCGTAATGGCTATGGGAGCCTGTAACGATGATGACGACAATTTCGGACTTAATCCTGAAGACGGAGACGGAACAGATGAAGTCGATGGCGATGTGGTCGATGCCGATTACACCAACGTCGATAATCCCGCCTGCCCGCTCGAATGTGACGCTTCGCTGGGTATGTTCTGCAATGCTTACACTCGCGAATGCGAAAAGATTTCCTGTCGTGTATGTGACGACACTCACCCCTGCTATACCGGCAAAAAATGCGTAGAAGCCAACGCCGCCGTCTCCGGTAACCCGAACCCGGAAGGTGTTAAGTTCTGCGGAAAAATCTGTGAACTTGACGAGGATTGCGACAACGGTTTCGCCTGTATCGACGGCGTTTGCATTCCGACCGTTGTATGTCAGGACACGACACTGCCTTCGATGCCAGGTTCGCCTTGCCACTTTGGAGATGGCGTGTGGGACGATGAAGACCCCGTTACCGGCGAAGATAAATACAAATGTGGTCCCGGCGACACCTGCCTCGGAATTGCCGACACCGGCATCACGTGCAAAAATGATCTCGACTGCATCAATGATCCTCAGCTGGACGGCTGGGAAAACATCGCCACCTGCAACGATGACGGCAAATGTGCTGTCGCCGGTTGCGTGACTCCCTGCATGCTCAACGGCGAGTGCCCCACCTACGATTCAGCCAGCGAAGACCTTAAGCTCTGCTCTGGCGAAGTCAGCGGTTCCTGCTATTGCGATACCGGCGTTCTGTTCCCCTGTCCTGGCGAACAGAAGGTTGGCGATCCCTGCACTTTCAACGGCGGTCTGTACCCCGGAAAAGGCATGGGATGCGAAGCTGGTCTGTCCTGTCTGGGAATTCCGCCAAGTGAAAGCACCGACGACTGCACGACCGCCATCGACTGCCAGAACAGCGGTTATGGCCCGAACGGCGCCTGTGTTGATGATCATTGCGGAATGTCCGTCTGCACCATTCCCTGTGAAGAAGACGGTTCCTGCCCGGATTACGAAGGCGAGCCGACCTATAAGCTTCCCACCAGCAGTGATATGTGCTACTGCGCTTTTGAGCCCTACGGCGACCCCAGCATTACCGTTGACGGTGATGAAACCGTGGACGGCGATGAAACAGTGGACGGCGATGAAGCAGAAGCTGAGGTTGAAGCCGAAGATTGAAGATTTGAATGTCGCCTACCTGACTTGGCAGAACGAGATGCTCTCCGGTCAGGTCACTTATGCGGCGGCTGTTGAATACTGTGCCAACCTTACTTTCGCCGGACACGACGACTGGCGCGTTCCGAACATCAATGTGTAAGATAATCCGCTTTGCCTGAGTCTTAATCCCCGCGCTTCAAGTGCGGGGATTTTTTTTTGCCATATTTACATATGGAAATTTGACGATTCACTGTGTTATCATCAAGGACAAATCATTATTTTCGGAAGGTGGCAATGACAGAAATACGCAGAATTCTCGTGGGTGTCGATTATTCCGAATATTCGCGTGTCGCAGCCAGGCAGGCGGTTAAAATGGCCAGAAGCCTTGGAGCGGAACTGATCTTTCTGCATGTCTGCGAACTGGCTACTTTTCTTGGTTCATCATATGGCGCTTACAACAGACCGCTTATAAAAAACTTTCTCGAACAGCAGGAGGAACTTCTAAGCGGCAGCATGTGTGAACTTGAGGAGTTTGTTAAAGAATTCAGCGATTGCGGCGTTCCGATGCGTTTGATGGTGGAAAAGGGCTATCCTTACATGGAATTGATTCGCGTGATAGAGCACGAGAATATTGATCTGGTTGTCGTCGGAAAGCATGGAAAATCCGGCATGAAGAAAATATTCATCGGTTCTGTTGCAGAAAAAATGGTAAGAAAATCTCCATGTTCGGTTCTGGTAGTGAAATTTCCCTCGCTTATTGAGCAGGATGAAAAGGAAGAAGAATAGGGTTACATTTGAAGACTTTCGCTTCGGCCCTGATAATTCTGCTGGCTTGCTTTATCGGCGCGCCGCTTTTTGCGGTGGAAGTGGAGTTGTGGCCTGAAACGTATTTCCAGATGCAGCAATATCGTGATGCCGAACGACTTGCCGTGGATAAAACCCGCTTCACACAATATCTGACCTTCAATCTTATCGAAAGCAGCGAAGCCCCTTCGCATGTCTTTCAATCTCAATTCAGGCTTGATTTCGACCTCGGTACCGATGACTCCGCCGATGCGAATCCCAATCCGGCGGCGACTCAGAGTCTCGAAATAATGTATGCCTGGTATGAATGGCGCAGAATTGCAGATGCTGTAGATTTCCGCATCGGTCGCCAGGTGCTCACAGATGAATTCGGTTTCTATCCTCTTGACGGTGCATATGTTTCTGTCTGGCGGGACTGGTACGTTGGTTTTGATCTTTATGCCGGAATGGAAGTCAATCCTTATCAGAATGTTGACGCCGATAATTTCAAATTGCCCAATCCCGAAAATTATCGCCCCGACGGCGTTTTTGACGATGGGCGCCTTACCGGCGTCTGGGGCGGGTCTGTTTTTCTCACCGGATTCGAAAACACACAGGCTCGTTTTGCATACAGGCAGGCCGACAGCGGCGCCGTCGATCAGCAGCGGCTCGGACTTTCGTTCAGGCAGGAGCTTTTTAATCTGTGGGAATTTTACACCATCGGCAATTTCAACCTTTTTGCCGAGCATTTCGAATATGCCCTGCTCGGTACAGGATTGGACTTCGATTTCATCCGGCTGACAATAGAGCATGAGTTGAATCGTCCGGTTTTCGACGCTGACTCCATTTTCAATTTTTTCCCGACTTTCCCGCATCAGGAATTTCGCGGAACACTGGGGTGGGACCTCGATTCTGAAACCCGCTTTCGCCTGGGTTACTCGCGCATCTACCAGGGAGACGGTGTAACGGCTTTCTCTCAGATGAACGACGAGCGCGAGGGATCAAACGAAATCAGCTTCGATTTCCTGCGGCAATTGGGTGAAGTATCTGAAGTTCACGCCAGTTACGACCTGGATCGCGGCTGGGGCGGTTATGCACACTGGTTCGGAGTCGGCGGCGGAACAGATTTCTGGAATCATCGCATAAAACTTCAGGCCGACTGGAGCGGTGTTCTGCTCGATGAGCTGCTTTACAGTGATATCCTTAATGTTTCGTCAAACAGCGGTTTCTCCTGGGGATTCATAGGCAGAGCGGATTACAATATGCATGAAGATGTGAACCTTGGACTGATTGGAGAGGTATATTCGAACAGGTATGTTTCTCCGGTTTATTCGATGTTCGCAGTGCTGGAGGTGCACAGTTGGCTTTAAAAGCCTTTAAAGGCAGAACTTCTGCGATGTTTTCGCTTATTATCTTCACGACGCTGCTGCTGTGCGCCGCGCTGTGGGCGGAAGTCGGTGAAATCGTTTCCGGCTTTGACGTGATATACAAACCTCGCGCAACGACGCTCTTATTCAGCCATCAGAAACATTCGAATCTTGATTGTATGAAGTGCCATGCGTACATTTCTGTCAGCACCGAAGCGGCGAACCGCAATCTTCCGTCTGAGTCTGTCTGTGCCGAGTGCCACGCTGCTGACGTGCGCCAGTCTAATGCCGACATGGGCGATCTGGCGCGCTGTTCAAAATGTCACAGTGATTACGACGTATCTCTGAAAAATCTTCCAGCCAGGAGTCACTGGCCGGAAATTAATCTGAAACACAATCATCAGGCGCATGCTCAACGAATGATAAACTGTGCCGTCTGTCATGCCGGGATTTCGGATTCGGGCAGTTCGGGAGGCCGGCATCTGCCGTCCATGGATGTCTGTACTGGCTGTCACGATTTGAGCAAAGCCGAAAACGCATGCAGTCTGTGCCACCTTACCAACGAATCCGGCATGCTCAGCACACGTTTCGGCGGCGTAAAACTGCTTCCGTCAACCGGCAGACTTAATCATCATTACGACTGGGACAGGCGGCACTCAAAAGAGGCGGTACTGATGAAATCACGTTGCGATCAGTGCCATACTCAACGGGACTGCAATACCTGTCATGATGGTGTGCTGCGTCCATTCAGGATTCATCCCAACGACTATGCGACTCTGCATTCCATAGATGCGCGTAAAGACCGCAACAGTTGTCAGAGTTGCCATCGTCTGCAGAGTTTCTGTGTCGATTGCCACGCCAAACTGGCAGTTTCCACACAAAGCGGCGAACGTCCGGCGCGGGTTCAGTATCATGCTGAAGGTTGGGGTGATTGCTCTCCTGGTGGAACTCATCACGGAAAATTCGCAAAACGCAATCTTTCCGGGTGCGTATCGTGCCACCGGGAAGATGACTGCCTGCGCTGTCACCGCAGCGGTTCGGCATGTGGCGGTGCTGGTAACATTCATGGACATATGAGCAATGTTCAGCTGAAGCGCATGCAGGAAAAAAATCCGAGAGTGTGCAGGAAATGCCATGAAAACCTGTAAGCCGGGAATATACATATTTGTGTCGGTGCTGCAGCTTGTTTCCTGCATGCTGATATCTTCCGCCTGTGGAGATGTCAACGAAGACGAAAGCATTTATCCGCTTAAAGACAGAGCAGCGCTTGAAGTTGAATGGTCGTGTCCGTCCACTTCGCAGACCGACGTTTCGACGGCTGCGATTATAAGAATCAAATTCAAAAAAGAACTCGATCCTTCTTCCGTTGACAGCAACGGCGTGCTGCTGGGCTCCGGGCGCTCACTGGTTGAGGGCAACGTATTCTATGAAAACAGTCTGCTTACTTACGTTCCCATTTATGAATTGAAACCGGACAGCCGGTATGACGTATATTTTACCAGCTCGCTGCTGGATATTGACGGATTCTCATTAACCGACAACGTACTCGTTTTCAGCTTTCTTACCGGAAATCCAGGAAATAAAACCTGCCGCTGATGGATAATGCTTGCAAGTTTTTGCATATATAAGTATAAACATTCTGGTTTTTTCCACCGGGCTGAGGCCGATGGCTGGTACAAATTTAAAATTCCCGCAAAAACATGCAACCGATGCGCTGAAGAATTGTTTCTTCTTCCCGGTTCTTTCGTTTGTTGTTGCTTTTACGCTTGTTTTTTCGAATATCGCCGAAGCCGTGGAAGTTCTGCCTTCACCGGAAATGGTGCGTGAAGCTGTCGAACGCGGCAAGTCCGAACATAAGAACATCAAGAAACTCTTCGACCTGTACACTTTCGGCAACCTGGGTGTGGATGTCAACGGGCTGCTTCTTACAAAGATGTTCGAAATCTCTCAGCTGGCAGCCGAAGCGGCAGTAAACGGCAAAGAGCCGGACTCTGCAAAAATCGACGCTGTTCTGAAAAAAGATTATCTTCTGTTCGCGCTTACTCTGGTAGCCGCTTCCGATAGGGATTTTGAGCCATTTAATGCCGTGCTCAGGCAGGCTTTGAATGTAATTAAGCCGGCAGAAATTCTTAAGGACAAGCCGGAAAAAATAATGTGTGAAAAAGATGTCTGCGTCTACAAAATGGATGTATATATCGGTTTTTATTATTCGGATTTCGATCCGAAAAGAATTTCTGTTCTGGCTCTGGAGTACGGACCGCGAAAAGCGGAATTCGCGATTCAGCTTGAATCGTTTAAATGATGTTCGCATGGCGCGTGTCAGAGGCGCATTTTTATGAGAGTCATATCAGGAAAAGCCAAAGGCAGACGGCTGAAAGCCCCGGAAAACGGAGCCGTCAGGCCCACCTCCGATAAATTCAAGGAGGCGGTTTTTAATATTCTGTGGCATAATCTGGACGGTTTGAAGGTGCTTGATCTTTTTGCCGGTTCCGGTGGGCTGGGAATAGAAGCCTTGAGTCGCGGCGCCGAAAAAGCCGTTTTTGTAGATAAAAACCGCAAATGTCTGGACAGCGTTTCTGAGAACCTCAGAGTCTGCGACCTTGGTGAATATGCCGAAGTTTTCTGCATGGACTACCGGAGAGCGCTGAAATACCTCAGCGGTCACGGCTATCTGTTCGATCTTGTCTTTCTCGACCCGCCTTACCATGAAATCGACTGGAGCGAATTGTTATCCTGCTCTGAATGGCGTGAATTGCTTGAGAATGAATCAATACTGGTTG
>JAKQSH010000484.1 GCA_029570245.1 Deltaproteobacteria bacterium
TTACTTCGCCCGCCCGGACTCGGTGATTTTCGGACAGAACGTACACATGGTGCGCATGGCGCTTGGGCGTCGTCTGGCGCAGGACTGTCCGGTTGACGCCGACGTGGTCATCGCCGTTCCCGATTCGGGCAATTCATCGGCGCTGGGCTTCTCGCTCGAATCCGGCATTCCGCTGGATCACGGTTACATCCGCAACCATTATATAGGGCGCACGTTCATCATGCCCACGCAGGAAAACCGCAGTTCCGGTGTGGAGATCAAGCTTAACGTCGTTAAAGAGGTGGTACGCGGCAAACGTGTAGTGGTGGTTGACGACTCCATCATTCGCGGAACTACATCCAAAAACCGCGTGCGGCTCTTGCGTCAGGCCGGAGCAAAGGAAGTCCACCTACGCATCTCCTGCCCGCCGACGCTCAATCCATGCTATTTCGGCATCGACTTTCCAACCACCACCGAGCTTATTGCCGCCGGCAAAAACTGGGACGAAATCGCAGCGCATCTGGGAGCCGACAGCCTTGGATATCAGAGCATCGAAGGCATGCTGTCGTGCATGGACAAACCGGAAGGCTACTGTACTGCCTGTTTCAGCGGGAAATATCCGGTCGAAATCGAAGACCGCATGGAAAACAAATTCGATATGGAACGCTGCTGAAAAAGCACGGTTCGCATTACAAAGGCGGAGCCGACGACGGACTCCGCCTTTTTTATTTTCGCGGCGGGATATTTTCCTGTTATATATCTGAAAGATTCATCACCTGACGGCGGAGTTCACAAATGATAAGCGTTGTTTATCGATACAGTCCGCTTTTACTGTCGGTCCTGCTGTTCTTGTGCGCCTGTTCCTTCGGACAGCCCACCGACGATGACAGCACAGGCTGCGTGAAAGACGATGAATGCAAGGGTGAACGCATCTGTGAAGACGGCGTGTGTGTCGATCCTGAAGACGGCGATACCGACAGTGCTGAAGCCGAAGAAGAAGTGGAATGCAGCGGGCAGTCCTGTGATGCGCTGCTGGATTTCTGCGAATACACGCAGTCGGAATCCTGCGAACCGCCCGTAGGAGAAGCGTCTTCGATGAAGGAATGCGTCGAAAGAATGATGGGCTACCGCGACAGCGGCTGTTTTGACGGCGCGAATCTGGTGACATGCCTTGGAGGCTGCGCATCCAGAGCGAAATCCTGCCAGTATGTGGAAATGTGCGCCGAAGACTGTCTGGCGAAATACTGTATCTGAACTTCGCGAGCGGCTTGAGGCTGGAAGCGTAGATCGGGAATTGCGATAAAGAGAATATTCTTTTGCAAGCCTGCGGGCCTGTGGTAAATTCTGAGCGGGAATTTCTCCGTATTCACATAAGAATTTTCAAGGAGACACATACATGAGGAAGATTGCTTTCTGCGCGATTATGGTGTTTATGTTCACGCTGCTGGCGGCCTGTGAAAAAGCGCCCACCAGAGCCAAGGACCCGCTGGAGGTTCTTTCGGAAAACTTCTTCCAGCTCTGCAAAAACGACAAATGGGACGAAGCCTACGCCATGCTTTCGGCTGAAAGCCAGAAGTATTACCAGAAAGAAACCTTCATCGAAGATCAGAAAATGTACATCAAACCCAAAGTGGATGCGATGTTCATAACCAAAATCGAAAAACACAAGCTGGACGCGGTGGTTTTCACCGAGTTCAAGCAGGGCACTTCGTGGGAACCCTACAACACGCTCGAAAGCGCCAAGGTGAAAGTCAATTACGTATATAACGACGGACAGTGGAAGGTGCATTATCCGGATGTCGTCACCAAGGGTATCGAAAAGGAGACGCTGGACAACGAACGCAAGGCCCGCGCCGACAAATGGACGCCGTTCATCAAATTCCTGTCATTCAACGTAGAGAGCAAAATCACAGAGGAGGGACCCAAGCTGGTTTTCACCGGCGAATATGAGAACACCAGCAAAGAAGCCGTTGACATGATAATGCTGAAGGTGCAGTTCTTCAACCCGGACGACAAAGAGGTTTACTCGGTCATACTGGTTCCGCAGTATCTGTCGAAGCGTAATGCCGACCGTAAGCCGTTCGGCCCCGGCGAAAAGCGTCAGTTCACCGAAACCATTCTGTCTGAGATTCCCGACGACTGGAGCGGCAAGATCAATTACGTCATATGGGACGCCGGTCCGATGCCGGAAGCCGCCAAGTAAGCGCAGACTCAAAAAAGCAAGCTGTTCGGAATCAGCGCCCTACGGGCGCGGATTTTTTATGCGTAAGACTTGCTCTTCTGGAATACGCGCTTTTTCAGATGCGCCATATCCTTAATGCACGCGCTCCGCGCGCGCATTAAAACTGCGGAAAATAAG
>JAKQSH010000005.1 GCA_029570245.1 Deltaproteobacteria bacterium
TCTCTCCGCCATTTTGTTTTTTAATGCCGGGTCCCGTGTAGGGAAGCCCGCAAACCCCGTCAGGGCCGAAAGGCAGCAGCGGTAGCGGTTATCTTCTCCTGTCACGGAGTGCCCGGCATTTTGATATACGAACAGCGAAAAGCCCGACTGGAGACAGCCGGGCTTTGTTTTTTTATGCATATTTGAAGATTTCAGTGTTCTTTCAATTGCATTTCCAGTCTGCGGCTGGCGCTGACTGCCTGCTGGTTGCCGTAAGTGGAGAATATCAGCGCGGCTTTTCCGGCGGCCTCAGGCATGGCTTTTATTATCGCCAGATTGAACATGATGTGCCCCGAAACGTCCGCCAGAGCGCGGAAAGCAAAACTGGCCTGAGTGCCGCTTTCTCCGTAACGGGCCAGCATGAAACGACGGTTGTAGCGGCTGAAATCGTTTCCGATGGACAGCAGGCGCACCTGCATATCGTGTTTCATCTGGTTGCGACCCAGTTTGAAGGCCGTCAGACACAGAATACAACCTTCAAGTGTTCCCTTCAGGTGCAGGTCGAGATCGTCTTCGTTCATGTTTTCAAGGTCGGCTTCGCTGCCGTAATTCTCGAAATTGTCGTAATAATATTCGATCAAGGGTTCAACGACCATAGTCTGAATGCGGCTGGAATACAGTGATTCCTTAAGGGTTTCGATGTCTTCCGGAAAATCGGCTGCAATTCTGGCGGCGGTCATCATGTAGTAATCGACTTCCGTATCCGGGATTCTGAAACCACGCAGAGCTTCGTCGTTCATGGGCCAGGCCAGATTGCGGCGCGTCCAGAACAGCCAGTCCGGTTTGACGCTGCGCTTGAAAAGAGGATCGGAAATCACTGCGCGGATGCCGTTTGCCAGCATGCCTGTTTTTCCGGTCGGGCTAATGTCGTGCGAAGCGATTTCCTGGGCGTTCAAACTTACGACGAGTTCCATCATGGCTGTCCAGTGCCGTTTCAGAGCTGCCAGCGCCTCAAGCTGGTCGGCATCCATTGTGTCGGCCCCCGGACTGCTTTCAAGACGTCGCCAGTGCATGTAATTAAGACCGGCTTGATAGTGTATCCAGGCTCTTGAAGCGCAATCATATGAGAATTCTTCAGGAAAATCTTCAAGTGCCTCTTCCAGCATATCGGCGGCTTCTTCTCGCCGGTTTTCCTGGCGCAGACGGTAAGCTTTTTCGGCCATCAGCGCGGCGGCCTTGCGTCTTTCGGACAGCAGGCGTGCAAGTTGCGGATCAGACTCAGAAATCCTGCGGTTCATCGCATGAGCCTCCGTGAGCAGCAATCTGCTCCCCCATAATATTTTTTCTGTTTCCCCTATAAACTCTGTACGCTCTAAAAACGCCCTCTGCCTAAATATATAGCAGATTGTCCGCGCGCCTGCAAATAAATCTTGAGCCATGCCTTATGGAATATATTGAATTCACTCTGTTTTGTCGTTGCTGACGCCTTTCCTGGAGATTTCTTCATTTTCAGGTATCATTAAAGCCTTCATCCTGTGTAAGGCAAAGCATTGCTATTCCGGCCTTGTATAGCATTATGCGGCGGTCCCGCATAATTTCCTTGCCTGTAAAACTGCCGGTTGCTATAGATAAAGTGCTTTATTGTTTAAACAATTCACCCTTTTCTAAGGGTTAAAGGATACAAGCATATGATGAACTGGTTATTCGGTCTTTTCTCAAACGACCTGGCGATAGACCTGGGAACCGCCAACACACTGATATATGTTCGCGGAAAAGGCATAGTCCTTTCAGAGCCTTCGGTGGTTGCGGTGCAGAAAGACGCCTCAGGGCACAAGAAGGTTCTGGCGGTAGGGCGCGAGGCCAAAGAGATGGTAGGGCGCACTCCCGGCTCCATCGTCGCCATACGCCCCATGAAAGACGGCGTCATCGCCGACTTCGATGTGACGCGCGAAATGCTGCGTCATTTCATTCGTAAGGTTCACAATCGCAACACTCTGGTTCGCCCGCGTATTATGATATGCGTTCCATACGGCGTTACCGAAGTCGAAAAACGCGCCGTGCGCGAAGCCGCCGAATCCGCCGGAGCCCGCGAAGTTTACCTCATCGAAGAACCTATGGCTGCAGCCATCGGAGCCGGCCTGCCCATTACCGAGCCCATCGGAAACATGGTGGTCGATATCGGCGGCGGAACCACCGAAGTTGCGGTTATTTCCCTAGCCGGCATCGTGCTTTCAAAATCGGTGCGTACGGCGGGCGACAAAATGGACGACGCCATCATCAGCTTTATGAAGCGCAAACACAACCTGCTTATCGGAGAACGCACTGCCGAGCTGATAAAGGTCAGCATCGGGAACGCCTATAAAACCGACGAAATTCAGGTCATGGAAGTAAAGGGACGCGATCAGCTGGCCGGCATTCCGAAAACCGTTGAAGTCAATTCGGACGAAATCCGCGAGGCGCTGGCCGAGCCGACCAACACCATCGTTGAAGCGGTGCGCACAACGCTTGAACGCACGCCGCCCGAACTGGCTGCCGACATAGTGGACAAGGGCATAGTTCTTACCGGCGGCGGTGCGCTGCTGCGCAACCTTGACGTAATTCTGCGCGAAGAAACCGGCCTGCCTGTAATGGTGGCCGACGATCCTCTCTCGTGCGTGGTTCTGGGTTCCGGTAAGGCGCTCGAAGAACTGGACACTCTGCGCGCCGTCACCCTGCAGGGTTAGAGGCGCGCCGCTGTTTTCAGCCGCGCCGTAGAGCGCCAGTCGCAAGGCGGCCCGCATGGAAGAAATCAGACAGCTTGTAATTTCCCCGGACGACGATAAAAATCTGCGTCGTATCGCGGCCGCACACCTGGGCTGGCCTGTCGATCGTGTGGAGCACATACGCTGTTTGCGGCGCAGCATAGATGCCCGGCGCAGAAACGCCGTGCGGCTGGTGTACAGTCTTGAAGTTTACGCGCACGGCGAGCTTCTGCCGTCTTTGCCTTCGGCGGAAAACATCCGGCGCAGCATTGCCGACTGGCGGACGCCGCGCGGGCGAGCGGTGGTGATCGGAGCCGGTCCCGCGGGGCTTTTCGCCGCGCTGACTCTGATGCGAAACGGCTATGAAGTGGAACTGCTGGAGCGCGGCTCCGACATTGCAGGACGGCAGCAAAAGATAGCGCGCTATTTCAGAAACGGCGAACTGGACACGGACGACAACGTCTGCTTCGGCGTCGGTGGAGCGGGCCTGTACTCCGACGGCAAACTGACAACACGCATCAAGCACCGCGAAGTTTCGAGCGTACTGGAAACGCTGTATGCCTTCGGTGCGCCGGAAGACATTCTTTACGCTTACAATCCGCATGTAGGATCGAATCTCATAAGGCGCGTCATTTCAAACATGACGGCGTTCCTGCGCGATAACGGCGCGCGGATTCACACCCACACGCGCATGAACGATCTGTTGCTGCGCGAAGGACGCGTCTGCGGCGTGCGGGCGCTCGATCTCGAAAGCGGCGTCGAATCTGTTTTTGAAGCCGATGCGGTTTTTCTCGGTTGCGGGCATGGTGCGTCGGACGTTTACCGTATGCTCAAGGCGCGCGGTGTGACGCTGGAGCGCAAGCCTTACGCTGTGGGTCTGCGCGTGCAGCACCCGCAGGAATTCATCAATCGCAGCCAGTATGGAGAATTCGCCGATCACCCGGCGCTTGAAGCGGCTTCCTATCGTTTGACGGCCGGCATAGAGAAACTTGAACGCGGCGTGTATTCTTTCTGCATGTGTCCGGGCGGTTACGTGCTGCCGGCGTCAACCGAGGTGGACGGTATGGTGGTGAACGGCATGAGCAACCGCGCCCGTTCTTCGCGCTGGGCGAACTCGGCAGTGGTGGTTACCGTTGACGAGCGCGACTGGTCAGGCGACGAACTGGCCGCGCTGGATTTCAGACGCAAACTGGAAACGAACGCTTTTGAAGCCGGATTTCATGCGGGACGCAGCTGTGTTCCGGCGCAGAGCGTGGCGGATTTTCTGCGACACATAAGCGGCGGATTGCCGCAGAAAAGCGGCTGTCTGGCACCCATCGTCCCGGCGCTGCTGAACGATATATTTCCGGCGCACATAGCCGAAGCACTGCACGAAGGGCTGCTGCGTTTCGACGCCGGTCTGCGCAACTTTGCGCGCCATCCCGAAGCCCTGCTTTTCGGTGTCGAAAGCCGCACATCCGCACCGTTGCGAATTCTGCGCGATGAAGAAACTTTCGAGTCAACAAGCCATCCCGGACTTTACCCCATCGGAGAAGGCGCCGGCTATGCGGGCGGAATCACCTCGGCGGCGGTGGACGGACTGCGCGCCGTGAAAGCCGTGATGGAAAAAAAGTATTCCTGAGAATATGCCTTACTTCTTTTCTTCGTCCATTCTGCTGCGCACGCGCATGAGCGTTTCGCGGATTTCGCGCGGAGCGGGCTGTGGCGAGTTGCGGTTGTCGTCGTTCCACCAGTCGTAAGCCTCGGTGTAAAACCAGACGATACGGTCGGCGGCTTCAAGCGCGCCGGACAGCTTTCTCTCAAGTTCGAAAATTCCCAGAGCCTCACCGCCGCTGTTGTCCGCCAGAAAGGCCCGATCATACACGGCAAAGGCCTGCCGCATGTCGCGCGCCCAGGCAGTGCGCTCGGTGTCGTCCATGAACGGCCAGCGCTGCGGATGTTCGAAGCGCAGGCGCTCGGCGGCCCGGCGGTAGTCGTCGGCATCCGTCAACCCGAAGAGCTCGCCGCCCTCGTGGAGCTCTACCGTGCGCCGCGCCGAAGCCATGCCGGCTACAAACGGCCCCGCAAACGGCAGCCAGTCGCGGCGGTAGTCGCCGGAATCGTCCACCGAAACCCACGGGCCTAAAAAAACCAGCAGGCGGCAGCCCGGCCAGGCCGCTTCGAGAGTCTGCATCAGTTCGCGACCGCGCTCTTTGTATTTCTGCGCGTAATGTTCGAAAAGCTCACAACTTGTACCGCATTCGCGCCAGCCCAGCCAGTTGAAGAAATACGGCTCGTCGTCGAAGGCCAGTCCGTAAAATCCGGCATCCCGCGCGGCTTCGGCCACCATGCGCAGATTGTCGAAGACAGGCGACCAGTCCGAAAACACACCTGGAGGGTTCAGCGCCGAACGCGGATGATTGGCGAAGATAAGCAGAAAATCGTAACGGCCGTGTCCCATACCGGCGCGGCGGTAAGGCGCCAGCGCGGCTGCCGCCTGTTCCTGCGTAACGCGCTCTTTCTGAAAAACAAGGTCGCGTAACGGCGAGTCCAGCATCACACCATGAAACGGCGCGGCTTCAAGCTCGTCGGCGTGCGCGACGGCCCATTCCACCGTCGGCATGTCCCAGCCGTGTTTGATGAGTAGTTTTTCCGTTTCGTGTGCCGCCAGTCTTGACGAAGGCAGTTTCGGCGCACAGGCCAGACAGGCCAGGCAAAGCACAGCCAGAATTGTTAACGCGGAAATCTTCATGCGTTAATGTATAACTCATCGCAGCTTATCGCACAAGAGCGCAAATGGTTTTGAAATCTGTACAGGACGGAATCGTCAGTCTGGATTGCGGTCTTTGCCGAATGGTTTGAGCAGCACCAGCAGCGGCGGAGCCAGGCTGACTGCTGCAAAGAAAGAAACGCCGATGAGCAGAGCCGAAAGTTTGCCGAAGTTCGCGACGTTTTCCATTACGGATGTCGCGGTCACGCCGAAACCTATTACCAGAATGAAGGCCGAAAAGGCCAGAGCGCGTCCGCAGTCGCGAATGGCGCGCCGCATTGCCAGTGAATGATTTCCGCACAGATCGAATTCGAGGCGGAAACGATTGAACAGGTGAATGGCGTTGTCAACCGAAAGACCGATTCCTACCGAGGCTATCATGGTGATGACCCAGTCGAGGTTGATTCCGGCGAAGCCCATGAAACCCAGCGCCAGAAAAACCGGGGATGTTGTGGGAATCAGCCCGGTGAAGCCCAGTTTGAATGAGCGCATGAAAACGATCAGCATGACGCCGATGGCGGCGAATGCCAGCACGAAGCTGTAAATCTGGCTGGGCAGGACCAGTTTGTTAAGCGCCAGTTCCATAACCGGATATCCGGTTATCATGCATTGCTTTTCCGGCAGGTCGATGTGTTTTTTAAGGGCCGCCGCTATGGCGTTGTGATGAATGCGGAATAACGAGTCCGCCTCGAACGGCGTGCGGATGGAAACGCGCGTGCGGCGGTTTTCTCCGTCAAGCACGTCGTCAAGTGTTTTGCCGCCCGCCATGTCATACAGCAGCAACAACTGCGCCGCCATTTCGCGGCTTTCGGGCACTCTGCGCGACTCCGGCGAGTCGCCCTGCAATGTAACACGCACTTCGCGCAGCAGGTCGTTGACGGAAAGCACGTTGTGCACATTTTTGACCTTTGCGACTTCGTCCTGAAAAGCCTGCAGCTTTTTCAAAAATTCCGGGTCTTTTACTCCGTCTTTTTCTCCGGTGTCGATCATCACTTCAAAGGCCGCCGAACCGCCCATGACCGAGTCGGCTTTTTCATAGTCGGAACGGATGCGGATGTCTTCGCCGAAGTTGCGCAGCCAGTCGGCGTCAACCACAATCCTGTCGATGCCCACAAATGAAACGACTGCGATTGCCACCCACAGGAAAATGGCCTTAAGCCGATTGGCGTTCAACACTGAAAAAAAGCGATCCATCAGGCGCAGGCTTATCAGACTTTCGGGGTCTTTTATTTTTTCGGGTTTAATGTCGCCGCCGATGCTTAACAGCGCAATCACCAGTGTCATGTTGAGCACAAAGGCCAGCATTACACCGACTCCAGCCATTATGCCGGTTTCCATGAGAGGCAGCACCGGGGTGAAGGCCAGCGAGAAAAAGCCGGCGGCGGTGGTGAGCGATGTAAGCAGGCAGGGATAACCCACTAGGCGGATTGTTTCGACTACAGCTTTGCGGCGGTTGTGCAGCTTGAGCATCTGCACGTCGAATTCCGTAAGAATATGAATCGAGTCGCCTATACCCACCGAGGCCAGCAGCGGCGGAAGTATGGTTGATGTGACGCGCATTTTCATGCTCAGCGCCATTATGCCGAAAGTCCACAGTACCGTGAGCACCACGGTCAGAAACGGTGTAGAGACGCCGCGCACGTTGCGGAATATGGCCAGCAGGAGCAGGAAAAGCAGCAGTACCACCAGTCCGAACATTTTGTTGGTTTCACTGGTGGTCCAGCGCCCGTATTGATCGTTGAATATCGGGTTGCCTGCGGCGTAGAGCTTCATTGAGGAATATTCGGGACGCTCAAGAATTTCGTAGACTCTGGCGGTCATTTCAGCCGTGGCCTGCGTCACGTCATGTCCCTGATTTTTATTGAGATCGCGCGAGATGGTGTTCATAAGGATGCCGATATATCTGCCGTCTTTACTGATAAGGCCATTGCGGTAGATGTCTTTGCTTCTGAACTGCTTCACCAGTTCGGCGAATTCCTCCGGCTGGTCGAGTTTGTCGCGCAATTTCGCGACGGTCAGCATGTCGTCGGAATTCACCAGAATTTCGGCGTTGGAGGGCGACAATACTTCCTCGATATATGGAACTTCAGTTTCAAGCGCCACTGTCAGGCGATCGACCAGCTTCATTTTTTCGAGCGAAAGCGGAGCGTCGGTTTCCACCAGAATAAAGATGAAGGCGCTCAGTCCGAAGACGGAAGAGAACTGTTTGAAATCGACAACATGCTGCTGCTCGGCGGGAAAGAATGTTTCAAGATCGTTCTCTACTATAAGGTGGTTTTTTGCAGCCCAGCCGAAAAACACGGAAATCGCGACGACCAGCGCCAGCACCGGCCAGCGTAATCCGGTTACAAAATTCGCCCAGCGTGCAAACAGATTGTTCATCATTGCCAGAACCTTCCAACGTCGCGACTGATTGAAAACTGCAAGCCGAATTCTGTGCAGCAATAGAAGAGCCGGGCCTGCCGAGAAACGATTTCAAGTCAAGCGATTCTCCCTCATTTGTTTTTCAATGGCAAGCAGTGAAATCCGTCATGTGGATTTTTTCACGAACCGGCCGTATTTTTACGGCTCGTCGGGCGGCGGCGGGAGAAAGCCGTTGGCGCGCCAGTCGGCCCCGGAATCAGGTCCGCTCAACTCCAGCAGAAAATAGCGGGCTTCGTCGCGCAGACCGCTTCCGGTAAGATGCAGGCCGTAATATACAATGTCGAAATGGCTTCCGTCCGGCGCCAGGAATAGAATTTTGATACCGGGGCTCTGCACTGCGTCGCTGCGATAAATCACGGCGGCGTCGGCGCGTCCGTCCGAAAGCGCCGCGACGGCTTCACTGCGATCGTCAAGCCACAATCCCCGGCGCTCGTTTTTTTTCCAGAGGCCCATGCGTATCATGCTCTGCTGGGCGTGTATTCCCGCCAGTGAGCTCAGAGGGCTCGGCAGCGCGATACGAATGTCGGCCAGTCCGGACAGAAACTTTATGGGGTTGTCGTTTTCGATTTCCCGGCTCTGCAGTGCAGCAACAACGATGCCGTTACGCGCCAGACTGATTCCGTCCTTCTCGCGCGTCAAACCATGTTCGGCGGCCAGTTTCCAGTTCTCTTTGCCTTCGGTCAGAAGCACGTTATAGCGCAGACCGCCCTTTATCAATTCTCCCAGATGCTTTTCTGATTGCATATATACGACGCTGATCGGCGGCATGCGTTCGTCATTCTTAATCCTCAGAATGGTTTTTTCGATTACCGGCTTGAGTTCCGGGCAGGACAGCACCAGCAGTGCGGTGTCGGAAACTGGCTCGGATGTTTCGTCGGAAGGCGCCGCCGCTTTTTCCTGAAGCTGAACTTTTCCGAGCGGCGCTTCAGAGCCGGGCTGCCCGGTATTTCTGTCGCATGCGCAGAAAAACGCTGTGAAGAAAACAAGCAGCAGCGATGGCCATTTGCTATGCAATATTCGCCTCAGTCGATATACATCGAAATATCCACCGCGCGTGCGGCGTAGGTCATGGAGCCGACGGAAATGAAATTCACTCCGGCGTCTGCATATTCGCGGATATTGTCGAGGCTGACGTTGCCTGATGCTTCAAGCGGCACGCGGCCCGCCACACGCTCGACCGCCAATTTCACCTGCTGCGGGTTCATGTTGTCCAGCATGATTACATCGGCGCCGGCTTCAAGCGCCTCATCCAGTTCCTTCATGTTTCTGACTTCCACCTCTATTTTCATAAGGTGGTGGCTGGCATGGCGGCAGCGATCCACGGCTTCCTGAATCGAACCGCAGGCGGCGATATGGTTTTCTTTTATGAGCACTCCGTCGAACAGCCCGAAGCGGTGGTTGAATGCACCGCCGACGCGCACGGCGTATTTTTCGAGCTGACGCCAGCCGGGTGTGGTTTTGCGCGTATCGACCACGCGTGCGCCGGTGCCGTTTACTGCCCAGGCAAAACGCGCGGCCAGTGTGGCGATGCCCGACATGCGCTGCAGAAAATTCAGCGCAGTACGTTCGGCCTGCAACAGCTGTGATGAGTATCCTTCTACAGTCATAATCACGTCGCCGTTCGAAACGCGGTCGCCGTCGTAATGCAGCAGTTCCGTTTCGGCTGTCTCGTCCAGAAGTTCGAAAACTTCGCGGGCCACTTCAACGCCGCACAGCACCATGTTTTCCCGCGCCACCAGACGCGCGCGGCCCTGGGTCTGCATGTCGATGCAGGCCAGAGTGGTTGCGTCGCCTGAGCCTATGTCTTCTTCCAGGGCGCGGTCTATCAGCGTCGCGACATCGGTTATTTCGAGTGGTTTAACTGTTGCGGGTGCGGTGAAATTCTTTTTCATCTATCCCTCCAGTCCGGCCATGTGTTTTTTGAGCTTGTCTATCATCTGGCCGATTTCTGCGGCGCTTTCGCGCTCCTTCTGCACCACGTCGGCGGGAGCGCGGGCCACGAAGGATTCGTTGGACAGCTTTTTTCCGATGCCTTCCAGTTGTTTTTCGAGCTTCTCCAGTTTTGCTCCGGCGCGTTTCTTTTCTTCCTCAACGTCGATCAGGTCGGCCAGAGGAATGAAAATCTGCACATCGGCGACCACGCCTGAGGCACAGGGACCGCTTTTGACGAAGTGTTCAGTAACCTGGTATGAAGTGAGACGCGCCAGCGAAACGACGTATGTTTCGAAGGCGCGCAGGTGTTCGCAGGTTTCAGGCGCGGCGCTCTGACAGACCAGCGGAATTCTGCGTCCGGCTTCGAGGCCCGAATCGACGCGCATGTTGCGCGCCATGCGCACGATGTCCTTGAGCAGCTGCATTTCGGCGTTGCTGCCGTCCCATCCTGCGGCGAATTCGAATTCCGAGGCTTTGGGGTAGGCGGCCAGCATGATGCTTTCTGGCTCGGCGCCCAGCTTCGGCAGCTTGCGCCAGATTTCATCGGTGACGAAAGGCATGAATGGATGCAGCAGTTTCAGTGCGGTGTCGAGCGCCGTAACCAGCGTGTGCTGAGCGGCAGAACGCGCCGCCGGATCGGCGTCGCCGTAAAGTGAAGTTTTGGCCATTTCGATGTACCAGTCGCAGAACTCGTCCCAGAAGAAATGGTATATCGACATGGCGGCGCGGTCGAACTGATAAGCCTCCAGCGCCGAAACGACTTCGTCCACGGTGTGATAGAGGCGGTTCAGAATCCAGCGGTCGGCGCGGCTGTATGCTGACGGGTCGGGCTTGCGTGCGGGATCGAAATCTTCCAGGTTCATCATGGCGAAACGGCTGGCGTTCCATATTTTGTTGGCGAAGAAGCGATAGCCTTCGACACGGCGTATGTCCAGCTTGATGTCGCGTCCTTGACCGGCCATCGACACCAGCGTAAAGCGCAGTGCATCCGCGCCGCTGGCCGGTATGCCGTCGGGATATATTTTTTTCGTGGCGTCCACGATCTTCTTTACTTCGCGCTCGTTCACGCCCAGCGCCATTGCATCGCTGTGACGCTTGGCCAGCAGCTTTTCGAGGTCGATGCCGTAAATCACGTCCAGCGGGTCAATGACGTTGCCCAGCGATTTCGACATCTTGCGGCCTTCATGGTCGCGCACCATGGCGTGCAGGAAGACTTCGTGGAATGGCACTTCCTTCATAAAGTGCAGGCCCATCATTATCATTCGCGCCACCCAGAAGAAAATAATGTCGAAGCCTGTTTCCATAAGCGAAGTTGGATAAAAGCGCTTGAGGTCCGGTGTTTCGTCCGGCCAGCCCAGTGTGGAGAACGGCCACAGTGCCGACGAAAACCATGTGTCCAGCACATCTTCGTCCTGGCGCAGCCTGGCGCTTCCGCATTTCGAGCAGGCTTCCGGCGCTTCGCGCCGCACCATTATTTCGCCGCAGTCTTCGCAGTACCAGGCCGGAATGCGGTGTCCCCACCAGAGTTGACGCGAAATGCACCAGTCGCGGATGTTGTACATCCACTCGTAATAGGTTTTGACCCAGTGGCCGGGAATGAATTTTATTCTGCCGTCTTCTACGGCGCGGATGGCTTCGTCGGCCAGAGGTTTTATTTCGACGAACCACTGCTTCGAAATATACGGCTCAACCACAGTAGAGCAGCGCTGGCAGTGGCCGATGCTCATAAGGTGATCTTTCCGTCCACGGAAAAGCCCCTTCTCTTCGATGGCTGCCTTGACGCGGCTGCGTGCATCCTTGACGCTCAAGCCGGCGAAAGGCCCGCAGTGGGCATTAAGAGTGCCGTCCTCGTTGAGAATGTTTATGAACTGCAGGTTGTGGCGCTTGCCGCATTCGAAGTCGTTGGGGTCGTGGGCCGGAGTGACTTTGACCGCGCCGGTGCCGAAAGCCGGGTCAACCAGCGTCGCGTCGCCCACAATGGGAAACTCGTAGCCTAAAAGCGGATGTTTGAGCATGGTTCCGATAAGGTGCTTATAACGCGGATCGTCCGGATGAACCGCCACGGCGCTGTCGCCCAGCATGGTTTCGGGGCGGGTGGTTGCCACCACAATTTCGCCGGAGCCGTCTGACAGCGGATAGGCGAATGACCACATTTCACCGGCGATGTTTTCTTCATATTCGACTTCGAGATCGGAAAGGGCGGTACGGCAGCTGGGGCACCAGTTGATGAGTTTCTGGTCGCGGTAAATCAGACCTTCTTCGTAAAGACGCACGAAAACTTCACGCACGGCGCGCGAAAGTCCCTCGTCCATGGTGAAGCGTTCGCGGCTCCAGTCCAACAAACAGCCCAAAACCTTGAGCTGTTCGATGATGCATCCGCCTTTTTCGCCCTTCCATTTCCAGACGCGCTTCAAAAACTCCTCGCGGCCTATGTCGTGGCGGCTGACGCCCTCGTTGACGCGCAGATCGCGCTCAACCACCATCTGAGTGGCGATGCCGGCGTGATCGGTTCCGGGCAGCCACAGCGCCTCGAAGCCGGACATGCGTTTCCAGCGTGTCACAGTGTCCTGAATGGCCATGGTCAGAGCGTGGCCCATGTGCAGCGAGCCGGTGACGTTGGGCGGCGGAATAACTATGCAGAACGCCGGTTTGTCGCCATGTTCGGCGTCGGCGATGAAATAACCTTTTTCCAGCCACTCCTTATAAAGGCGCGGTTCCACTTCGGAAGGATCGTATCCTTTTGACAGCATTTCGCTCATAATTCAAAACTCCGCTTCATATGCCGCAGAATTACGGACAACCTTATTTAATGTCGAAGCTCAAAAGAGTCAAATCAAAAGAACGCACAGAGCGACGCAAGTCGCTTGCGGCGGCTTCGAGGCGTTGGGTCTGCGGCGGTTTTTTCGTTGAGAAAAACCGGGAGGACGTTATCTGTTCAGCTTCCCGATTTCGTTTTTAATGAGTATTTCCGCCAGTTCCGGGACTACCTCCCAGGCGACGGACTGCGCCCGTTCGCCGATTTCCTTTCCTATCTCCATCTGAATGGATTTGCGGACTACGGAGGCCAGCATCTTCAGATCGGGTTCCTGCGTTTTCTGAGGAGCAGCGGCCACGGCATCTTTGATGATACCTTCCAATGCAGCAGGATCAAAGGCGGAGCCGCTCGGCTTTTCGTTCATAAGCTGCCGGACTTCATGCAGTATCTCAGCTTTGAGAGAATCTTTGAAGTCTTCCAGGTAGCGCGGCGCTCTGCGCTCCGAAAGAGCCGAGGCGATTTCTTCCCGCACGGTCTGTCTGAGATAGGTTTTAAGCTCAGGCACAATGGCCAGGCGGATTTTTTCGATGTCGATTTCCGGTGCTTGCTGAGCGGCGGCCTTTCCGGCCTGCGGCAATCCGGCCAGTTCTTCGCGCATGGCGCGGCGGAATAGTTCGACTATGTCGGACGGAGATTCGCTCTGTGATGCAGGGGCATGTTTTGTTTCTTCCGCCGGAACCGACAGCTCTTCGACTGGTGCGAACTCAACCATGTTTTCCGGAATTTTCGCCATTCTGTCTTCTTCGGCGACGGTGGCGGGCGAATGTTCGATAAGATCATCAAGCATGGATTGTTCTATGTCCTTTTCCACGCCGGCCAGAATTTCGTCTCCGACAGCCTGTGTTTCCTCTTCGACCGTAATATGCTGCGCGTCGTCTTCGAAAAGGCCTGAAGGCAGTTTTTCATCGGCGATGTCGTCTTCGGCGCTTTCGAAGCCGTCGCTGATTTCGCGGGCGATTTCGCGCGCCATCCAGTCGGCTTCGGTTTCTGGGACGATATCGACTTCCTCAAGTTCCGGTTCCACGCTATCCATGCCGGAGATTTCGATGCCGTCGTCGCTGATCGGCTCAACGAAATCAAGGTCGTCTGCGGCCCAGTTTTCGAGTTCGATTCCGTTGCCGGCCTCGGATTTATGCGCTCTTTCTTCAACCAGGTTGTACGCGAAGGCTGCGCCGCTCTTTTCGTCCTGCTTGTCGATTTCGGAAAGCGGCATGTTGCGCAGGGCTTCGAGTTTGCGGTTTTCGTCTGCAAAATACGAATGAATATTTGAAGGATGGGGTTCGTTGCTCACGAATTCGTCTTCGACTCTGATGTCCTCTTCAAATTCGACATCCGCCTGTTCCGCGACAATTTCCGCTTCTTCCTCTTCTTCGTCATCTTCTTCGAGCGGTTCGAGCAGGGCGGCGGCCTGTTCTTTGGAAAGCGTTACCGGGCTGTCTTCAGAGGTGGAGACTCTTTCGATTCCGGCGTCGGCCAGAATACGATCGGTGGTGAAAATTTCTTCATCGTCATTGAATTCGACCACTTCTTCAAGGTCAAGCTCCGAGATTTCTTCTTCTTCCGCAGCTGACGATATTCTGTCTTCGAGAATCATCTGAAGCTGGTCGAGTAAATCCTGAGTATCGAACGGTTTGGGAAAGCTGCCCAGCGCCCCGGCTTCGCGGGAGCGGTTTCTGTCGATGTTTTCGTTGATGTGAGTAAGAATGAGAACCGGCAGGTCTGCGTAAGCCTCCATGTTTTTAATTCTGCGACACAGACTGTAGCCGTCAGCGTCCGGCAGACGCAGATCAATCAGGGCGAGATCGACTCGTTCTTCTTCGAGTCTGGCGAAGGCCTCTTCTGCGGTGGATGCTGCAATCAGCCTGAACTGAGTTTTGTTCAGCGTCATGCGCACGGCTTCGCGG
>JAKQSH010000038.1 GCA_029570245.1 Deltaproteobacteria bacterium
CCAGCCGCTTCAGCGTTCTTACGAGCCTGCTCTTCCATCTGTTCAGCGACCTTGCCTTTAATGACTCCGGCCAGCTTCAGACGCTCGACAACCATCAGAAAATCGTCGCGCTCTTTGGCGTATTTCAGCAGATTGCTCACCAGAGTTTTAACGCGGTTGACTTCCTCAGCACGATCTTCGGGCGGAATGGTATCGAGACGGCGTTTGAGGTCTTCCACTTCGCCTATGACATATTCGGTGTACTGCATGAAGTTCTGATGGCTCATTTTGAGGAAAATCTGCTCCTCAATGCCCATCTCTTCAAGTTTCTTAATCCCCTGCTCGCCGTACATGAAGAATTTGGCCAGTACAGCCGGATCGGTTTCGACAAGGGACTGAACCAGACCGTCTTTGAATGTCTGACGGTGTTCAGGGTTTTCTATCGAATTCAGCATCTGAGCCGAGCGTTCGATCATGTCGGCCAGGCGACTGGCTTTCTCCCGTGTGGTTGACTCGTCTCCTCCCCCGCCTGGGCCGGCCTCATCGGAGGAACCTTCTATATACTGACGTAAAAGCTTGCGAATCTGCTCTTTATCGGAGAATAAATCGCCGCTGCTCAGGTCTTCGGCTGAAAGCTCGCCCTGCATCATTTTGGCCAGCAGTTCCTCACGGGCCTTGGCTTCTTCCTGTTCTTCGTGAGTGGTGGCCACATAAATACGCTCGTTCAACTGAATATGTTCGATGCCGGCGTCGCTCATCTGCTGCGGCAGAGGACCGGCGCTCTGCAGGTCTTTGGGCTTCTTCGACATGAGGAAGAGGTACTGTACAAGCTCTTTGGACGTAGTGCCGCTGTTGAACGTAAGGCTCTGAATATTGCGTTCGATCATGGAGGCGATAAAATCGACCACCGGTTCCTTTTTGCGGTCACGCTCGTCCAGTTGTTTGCCGTCTATCAGCAGAAGTCCGTTAACTTCCGAAAAAGTGCAGCTTTTCTGCAGAGCGAGAATGCGGTTGAGGTGAGAAGAAACTTTCTCAACAGCGTTTTCGATTGTTTTCGAGCCCGGAGGATACATGCCGAGGCTGACGACGGTGGCTCGCATTGAGGTAATGAAATCGACAGTTATTTTGCTTATCTCGGCCTGAACTGATGAAGATTGAAGATGACTTTCGTCCAGCTCGTAATCGGTGGTGCTAAGAAAGAAAAACATAACCTGATCTCCTTGAATATCCCCTCGCGCCAGCATACAGTAATAGTGGTTTATATAATGGCGATATCGCTCGGAATTTACAAGAAAATAAAATTGGTTCCGAATTAAAAGCTGTTTTTCGACAGATATCGTGTATTATTATGATCTTTGAATGATTGCCTGAAGTGCGTTAAAATCCTTGACGATTCCGCTCGTCAAAGGTATCCAGATAAACGTTGATTCAATATCCGAACGAGGTTGAAAGCATGATTTCCCTTAAAAACATCCCCATGACCTGCATACTGGCTCTTTTTCTGATGGCTTACGCCTGCGGCGGCGATGAGGGCGGCAACGACAACGAGAACATCGGCATGGAGTGTCAGAGCAACGAAGACTGCGGCGAATCGGCCATCTGTAACGCCAGCAAACTTTGCGTAGTATGTCAGACATGCGAAGTTCGCGCCGACTGCCCCGAAAACAACATCTGCGACCAGGAATTGAACTGCTGCATTCCA
Organism: Deltaproteobacteria bacterium; assembly: GCA_029570245.1. Classification (GTDB taxonomy): domain Bacteria; phylum Myxococcota_A; class SURF-8; order SURF-8; family SURF-8; genus JAKQSH01. The sequence goes on from JAKQSH010000038.1 coordinate 1,682, forward strand.
GTGGATTGCACAAAAGATGAGGAGTGCGATGATCCCCTGTATTGCAGCGATTATACCTGCCGCGAGAAAACATGCGAAAGCAATGACGACTGCACCAGAGAAAACCACCTCTGCCTGTCCAACAAAGAAGCCGAAATGGTGTGCACGAACCCCGGATGCACAGCCCATGAACAGTGCGACACCAAGCTCTGCAACATGGAAACTCACAAGTGCGACAACTGTCACAAGGACAGCGAATGTCCCGATGAACGACTTGAATGCAGCAACGGTTACTGCATAATTTCCAATGACACGGACGGAGACGGCGCACACGACAAGCTTGGCTGCATGGCTTTCCAGAGCAACTGCCTCTATGATCTGTTCACCTGCTTCGACAAAATAAATCCGCCTGCGGAGTTTTCAAACTGCACCAAGATAAAAGAGGAAGACACAACAGTCGGATTCCGTTTCGTATTCAGCGATTACAGCCAGTGGGTAACTCACACCGACACCACCCCGTTCACTTATGACGCCACAGGCCCGAACGGCTACTGCTACCATATCGAACCCAACGCGGTGGAGGGATTCCTTATTTATACGGACTCCGACGGCGAACTTCTTGGCAAATACGCCGTCAGTGAACTGCTGGACGAAGTCGAACTGGTTTGCCCGGACGGCACCCATGAATATTACAGCTTAAGCGCCCTCAGAAACGACGAATGCGAAGGATTCGTGGAAGGCGGAATATACGAAGCCCCTGAACCCGGCATCGCCGCCTGCGAATGAGTTATGGCGCTTGACCTTGCAATCCTGTGGTTTTAGAATAGTGGAAATGCTTGGTAACGTCGGAAAACATGCGCTGCCCGAAAGCGCGGCGGCGGGGAGGATACAATGAAGAACACTGTTATTTCGATCTGCTTCACGACCTTGCTTCTGCTCTGTTCGGTATTTGCGGCGCAATCCTGCGGAGGAGACGATTCGGAATCCGACGCCACCGGGGAGCCATGCACAGCCGACACCGACTGCCCCACCGATTACCGCTGCCTGAACGACATGTGCGTTTCGGCGCTCTGCAATAACGACGCCGACTGCCCCGGAGACGAAACCTGTGCAAAAACAAGCGGTCAGACTCAGGGTTACTGCCAGCCGGTGTTCGATCCGAACGCCAACAGCGAATGCGACAACGGCGAAACCCGCTGCGCAGAAGATGAAGAAGACACCCTTGAAATCTGCTCCAGCGGAAAATGGATATTCAGCCGCGAATGCGAAAAAGGCTGCAAAAACGGCGTTTGCGGAGAAGATTTCGAAGACGGAGACGAAAACGAATGCACTCCCGGAAACGTGCAGTGCAACGGCATGAATGTTGAAATCTGTCGTATTTTTGGCGACGAAGCTTTCTGGCAGTTCTATATGGAATGCGACTTCGGCTGCGATGCCGGTTCATGCCTGCCGCCGGATGGAGATGAAGAAATTGAATATGTCTGCAACGAAGGCGACAAGAAATGCTATGACAACATGGTGATGGTCTGCGCCAGCGACAGACTGTCGTATATTGTGGAGGACCCCTGCATCAACGGAACCTGCGTCGGTGAGCCGCCCATAGCGGCATGCGGCCCCAGGCTGATCTGCGAACCGGAAATGCGCATCTGCTCCGACGACGATACGGCAATAAAGATATGTGACGACGACGGCGCCCAGTGGATAAACGTTCCCTGCGGCAGCACTGAAAAATGCGAGAACGGTCAATGCGTCTCCAACACATTCTGCTCGCCCGGAAAATACCGCTGCAACGAAGACCTCACTCAGGTTTTCATGTGCGACAGCGCGGGCCAGCAGTGGAACGTATACGACACCTGCACCGACACCGAAACCTGCGTCTGTTACAACTATGTAAGCGACAAGTGCATTCAGGCCGGCTGCGAAGGCCAGCAGATTTGCGCTCCCATGACAGACAGACGCTGCAACGGCAACACGCTTCAGCAGTGTGCATTCGACGGCAAGAGCTGGAGTTTCTGGAGCAACTGCGCAAATCAGGACCCGCCGCAGGTTTGTGTTGACAACGGCAACGGCAGCGCTTCGTGCCAGGACGCGCCCTGATAACATAATTGCAGGATAGAAACGGATTTCCGCTGAAATGAAAAAAAGGATTCATACGACTGTTCTTTTGTGTGCTCTGTTGATCTCTGCTGCGGCCTGCAACAGACAGGAACCGGACAGCGCAACGATGCCCGACAACCCGGCGGCGGCGGAAGTGCTTCTGAAGCAGTTGCCGGAAAAAGTCGATTATCCGATCAACGCCACGATCGGCGGCAGCATTCTTTATTACGGATTCGACCTCTCGCCGGAAAAAATCGAACGCGGCAAAGATTTCACCATGACATCCTACTTCAAAGTTCTGGAAGACGTGAAAGAGGATTACCGCTTCTTCGGGCATTTCGAAACTCTGGGAAAACCTTTCTCGCGTCACAGACTGGACCACTGGCTGACCGGCAATCGGTATCCCAGCGGAAAATGGAAAAAAGGCCAGATAATAAAAGACGTTTTCACCGGTCAGATTCCGAAGGGTTTTCCTGGAACAAGAGCTGTGCTTTACAGCGGGCTGTTCAAGAACGACCTGCGTCTGGAAGTTAAGGAAAAAGACAAGGCCGATGCCGAGAACCGCGTAAGAGCGGCTGAATTCAAGCTGGAGCCAGTCAGTATTGAAACCTTGAAATATTCTATCTATAAAGCCGGCGAGAAAATAACAATCGACGGCAAGCTCGATGAAACAGCCTGGATGCAGGCCGCATCCACCGGATTTTTCACCGATATTTACGGCGATCGCACCGTAAATCCCACCACCGAAGCCAAAATGCTCTACGACAACAATAATCTTTATGTTGCAGTGATGCTTAAAGACGACGATGTCTGGGGTAATTTTACAAAACGCGACGACCCGCTTTACCGTGAAGAAGCGCTGGAAATAATGATCGACGCCGACGGCAACGGAGCAACTTACTACGAATTGCAGGTCAGCCCGGCCAACGTCATTTATGACGCCTATTTCCCGTTCCGCCGCAAAGACCGCAATCTGGAATGGGATTCGAAGCTGATAAGCGCCGTAACCGTTCAGGGAACGCTGAATAAACGCGATGACACCGACGAGGGCTGGACGCTGGAAGTCGCAATCCCGCTGTCCTCCATTGAAGATGCAGGCCGCAATCCGCCCGCGCCCGGCGATGGCTGGCGCCTGAATTTCTACCGTATGGAACATCCGAAGCGCGGAGGTGTAACAGCCTCAATGTGGACGCCGACACTGGTTGGAGATTTCCATACCCTCGACAGATTCGGAACCGTTATTTTCGAGGAAAAAACAGTCGCAGAACGCCCGACAGGCGAAACGGCGAAAGGCGAAATAAAAAACAACGTCGGCGGCAGCCCGATGCGTGCGGCACCGAGAGAAGCCGGCAACTCCGCACCTGCAGATGCCAAGGGTTCTCCGGCAGAAAAACAGTCGAATTGAAACCAAATAATTTTCAGGAGTCAGTTATGAGAAAGACATTGCTTCCGGTATTGATGCTTCTGGCGCTTCTGGCTTTATGTCCTGCCTGCGGCAGTGATGATGAAGCCGCAGAAGGCGAGGGTGAAGGCGGCGAAGGCGAGGGCGAAGGTGAAGGCGAAGGAGAGGGCGAAGGAGAGGGTGAGGGCGAAGGCGAAGGTGAAGGCGATGAAGACAGCCCGGACATCATATGGAACGACGGCGACGCCGATTCGGACACCTGGGTTCCTCAGTGCGAAAGCGATAAAGATTGTCTGGCCGACGAGTACTGCGATACGGAACTCGGCAAATGCAAAATGCGCAAGCGCGTCTGCGAGCCCTGCACTTCTCACGACGAGTGCGGACGTGAAGACGATCTGTGTCTGCCTTCGGGAATCTGCGGAAAATACTGCGGCCCGGATTCCACCTGCCCGACACATTTCAACTGTGAAACCATTGCCGAACTCGGCAAGAACCAGTGCGTATTCGACGAGACTACAACCGATGGTTCACTCAGCTCGGCCTGCTGTGTCGATGAACAATGCGACTCTACCGCCGAACTGGTCTGCAACAACCTGACGAACCTCTGCATAGTCGGATGCAAGAGCAACTACGACTGCGTGCTCGGACAAATCTGCATGGACGGTCATTGCATCCCCGGCTGCGAAACCAACGATGACTGCCTGTCCGGCACCGTTTGTGTTGACGGTTCGTGCCTTGAAGGCGACTGCGGCAACAAGTACGACTGCCCAATTGAATACATCTGCGACACCGCAGCCCGCAAATGCGAACCCGGCTGCGAAGACGACAAGGACTGCTACGGTTACAACGAGTGCATCGGCGGAGAATGCGTGGAACGCACCGGCTGCGAAGGAACCTATCAGTGCGGACTGGCCGAAATGTGCACCATCGAATACAACGGCACCGAAGACCTTCCGCCGCAGGATCGCGGTTGTTGCTACAATCCTAAAACCGAAGGCTCCGAAACCTGCCCGAACCCCAACGAACCGCAGAAATTCTGCGATGTCTGCACCGATACGCAGAATCAGCAAGGCGAATGCGGCACCAACTCCTACGGCAAAAACTACTGTGTCGAGCTTCAGGATAAGGACGGAAATTCCATGGGCAACTTCTGCCTCATTCACTGGGATTGCAGCGTCGCCGCAGGCGAAGACATCGAAGCCGATCCGGGCACCGTCGAATGTCCGCGCGGCTACACCTGCATAAAGCAGGAAGAAGGCGA
>JAKQSH010000042.1 GCA_029570245.1 Deltaproteobacteria bacterium
CCAGCGTCTCCACCAATCCCGATTTAAGATTCAGCTTCCGAACCGCACTGGTTTCACTATCGGCAACAAACAATTCACCATCGCCGGAAAACCATAACCCTGATGGCTGTGCAAAAGCGGCCTTTTCGAAACCGCCATCAATTATATTTTCTATTCCTGAACCGGCAAGGAGGTAGAGACGAGCGCTTATGAATTCGTAGCGCCATATCTGATGGCTTCCGGCCATGGCGACATCCAGGCCATCGCCACGCAAAACCAAATCCCACGGTGATCGCATATCGACATTCCTTGCGATACCGCCTGTCATGCGCCACGAAGCTTTACGTCCGCTCCCGGCAACGGTCGAGACATTGCCGGTATTCAGTTCAACGGCCCTTATTGCATGATTGTTTCTGTCTGCGACATACAGAACGCCGTTGTGCACAGCCATGCCTTGCGGTTGATTGAAACGCGCCTCTGATGCCGAACCGTCTGTAAAGCCTGCATCATCTCCGCCGTAAACGTTCAATATTTGTCCGTTTCCCGCGTCGGCGACAACTATTCTGTGCCTGCCGGAATCGGCTATAAAAATGCGACCTTCATGCAGTATGACTTTTCCCGGATAGCGCAGTGCCGATGTTGAAAAAACTTCTTTATGTATTGCAGAAGCAGTACTTTTACCCTGCTTATTCTTATTAACCGCACGTCCTTCAAGAAGAGAGTCAACGATTCTTTTCAGTTCATCAATATCAGGTTCGCCGGACGCAGAGCCGGCGACATTTCCGTCGGTGTCGATAAAGACCAGAGTTGGCCAGGCGCGCACACCCCAGCGATTCCATATCGAAAAATCATCGTCCATGGCGACGGGGTGATGAATTTCGTATTTTTCAATCGCCTGCCTTACCTTTTCGTCAGAGCGTTCCTGTTCGAATTTACCGGAATGAATGCCGAGAACAGTCAACGGCTTGTCGGCATATATTTTCTCCAGTTCGGCCAGACGCGGCAAAGTATGCAGACAGTTGATACAGCAATATGTCCAGAAATCCAGCACCACCACGCGCCCGCGCAGAGAAGCCAACGTGATTTTATCTTCTGTGTTCAACCAGCGCGTTTGCGCCGGAAACTCAACGGCTCTCATATCTTTTCCCCAAAGGTCGGTCCCGCTGTCCTGCCAGTAAAAATAAGTGACAGACGCAAGCGTAATACCGACGATTAAATAAAGAAGTCGTTTTAACAACATCTTAAGAATAACGCCTTTTCTTCATGCCAATTCAGGAAGTGCAGTGCAGCCGAAGACGCAGAATGCCGCCTTTACACTTCGCCCTTGATTTCAAGGTAAGTATTCGATTCTTCCAGTCAAGCGGTGACGGCGGGAACAGAAACTATTGAGCCAGAATATATTCGGCCAGTCCGGGAGCAGTGTTCTCCAGTGCGGCAGCCATCAGATCATAATCTATAGCCGATTCTTTTTCGAGATGCGGCAGAACGCCCCAGACAATAGCGTTCGAATTTGCGCTTATCATCTGTGCGTTGCTGTCTTCATCCGGGCCCTTCTCGCGCATGGTGCGATTGAGAATCACTCCGGCCAGACGTACCCGGCGCTCCTGAATGAGATGCAGAGACAGAAGCGTATGATTGATGGTGCCAAGTCGATTGCGCGCGACCAACAGCACGGGCAGGTTAAGTCTCTCAACCAGATCAATATTCATTGCGTCGAAAGTGGCCGGAACATACAGACCGCCAGCCGCTTCGACCAGCATGAATTCATGCTTTGATGAGATGAGCCGGAACTTCTCTACCACTTCTGCGGCGCGGATTTCCCGACCTTCCATAAGCGCTGCAACCGCCGGAGCAACAGGCGTTTCAAGCCTGAACGGGCAGACCTCTTCAATGCGATCCTCCACAGATGCGGCGTTCATAAGCCTGACTGCGTCCGCCGGAACAAGCGAGCCGCCGTGTTTTTCGCAGCCGGATTCAAGCGGCTTGAAGACGCCGACATCTACCCCCTTGTTGCGCAGAAGACGCGCCAGGCAGCTTCCTACTACGGTTTTCCCTACATCGGTATCGGTTCCAACGATGTATATTCCGCGTGTTTCAGCAGCGTTCATTGCAAACCTCATCAATTGCGCGCGCGGCGACATCCACCAACAGTTCTATTTCGTCGTCTTTTATGGACAGCGGCGGCATCAGCACCAGCACAGAACCCAGAGGGCGCAGAATAACGTTATATTCACGCGTTTTCATGCAGATGTGATGGCCGATACGGTCTTCATATGGCCATTCTTCGCGGGTTTCACGATTCTTCACAAGTTCGATACCGGTCATAAATCCCTGGCGGCGAATATCTCCGACCCATTTTATCGAACCGATCTTTTCATCGAGCAGACGCGCAAATTTGTCGATACGACGATTAAGATCATCGAAGAATCCTTCTCGCTGGAATATTCTTATATTGGCAATAGCGGCGGCACAGCCCAGCGCATTTCCGGTGTATGTATGACCATGGAAAAAAGTCTTCAGTTCGCTTATATCACCCAGAAATCCGTCAAAGACACGCCGGCTGGTCAATGTCGCAGCAAGCGGCAGATAGCCGCCAGTGATGCCCTTGGCTATCGCCATGATATCGGGACTAACGCCTTCTTTCTCGCAGGCGAACATCGCCCCGGAGCGCCCGAAACCGATAGCGACTTCATCGCAGATAAGCAGCACATCGTAACGGTCACACATTTCGCGCACGCGTTTAAGATAGCCCGGCGGCTGAGTAATCATTCCGGCAGCGCCTTGCATCAGAGGCTCTATTACAAAGGCAGCGATTTCGCCGGAGTGTTCTTCAAGAATGCGCTCGGCTGCGTCAAGACAGGCCATGCCGCAATCCGGGTGTTTTTTTCCAAGCGGACAGCGGTAACAGTAAGGAGATTCAATTCGTCTGCACTCGAAAAGCAAAGGGCGATATTTTTTGAAGAAGGTGTCTATGCCTCCAAGCGAAACCGAGCCGATGGTGTCTCCGTGATAGGCATTGC
>JAKQSH010000106.1 GCA_029570245.1 Deltaproteobacteria bacterium
CGCGTCAATGTGATCGCCCACCGCCGACTGCGGATCGTCTTCTATTGCAATCAGAATCGACTTCTCCCAGTACTGCGAATGGCTGAGCCAGTCAACCAGCATGCCCAGACCTTCGTCGTTGTCGGCCACCATCGAAGCCGGCGTCTGCGTTCCGGCTTCATGGCCGTATGTATGATCGTTCGGCAGGATTATGAAAACGAAGGGCGGGAACAGAATGTTGTTGTGTTCGGCCAGCTCCCATTCGCGGATGATTTCGCCGGCCTTGTCGGTGTCTTTGACGGCCATACTCCAGAACGGATATTTGGTGTCGATCATTCCGGCCCATTCCTTCAGCTCGCCGACGAAGAAGTTCACCACCTCGCCGTAATTGCGGAATGTCAGGCCGTTATTGACGATATGCTCGAAAATGCTGGGACCTTCGCCTTTCTGGTTGGGATCGACGCCCGGCATGGGCGTGCCGTCGAACATGACTTTTTCGAGGAAGTCGTTGCTGTCGGCCTTGGTGCACCACATATGACCCTGTACCGATTTTTCGGCGTCGGCGTAATAATTGACAAAATCGACAAACTGCCGCGAAAGCTTGTGGGCGTTGGGCGTTATGCTCAGGGGTCCCAGGGTGGGATGCTGCACCGCTTCGCCGAAGAGACACAGCTCAGGGTCGTGCCATTCGCTGTTCGGCACCAGATCGCCCAGAACTTCGTCGTAGGTTTTGTTTTCCTTAATTACCAGAATCACGTGCTCAATGACGGACTTCTGCCCTTCACGGGTGGGCAGCGGAACGCGATCCTCACAGTCGGAATCCGGGTAAAAGCCCAACGGACGCTTTATATTGCTTTCCACCAGTGCCGTCAGGTCGGCCAGTTCCGTTACGTTGTCGGGGACATCCAGAATTTGCAATGTGCCGGCCACACTGTTGTATACGTTGCCCTTGAAAATGCTCCAGCCCTTGCTGTTGAGCACATACATTTTTTCGCCGTCGGCGGAGACAATAACTCGGGTGGGATATTTCGCGGTCGGAATCGAACCCAGAACTTCCCAGTTTTCGGTGTCAACCACTTCGACCGCGTTGTGATCCGCCGATGCCACGTAAGCGACCTTCGCCGTCGGATGCACTGCAACGGCGTTGGGCGTCCAGGCTTTGAGGTCGTACATATCCGGGTCGATGGGAATCGTGTCGGTCGCTTCCTGGGTGGCGGTGTCGATAATGGTCAGGTCGTCAGTGTCGGAGTTGGTTACTATAAGATCGGCTCCGTCATTGGCCAGCGCCATTCCTTCCGGGTTCTTGCCGACGGCCACGCGTTTGAGTTCGCTTCTGTTGGCGATGTCGATGACCGAAACGCTGTCGCCGCCCCAGTTGCTTACATAAGCGTAAGCTCCCTCAGCATCAACGACAACATCATATGGATAATATCCGACCTTGATGCTGTCTATAAGCTCGCCGTTTTCCAGATCGACGAATGAAAGCTTGCTGGCCATTCCATGGGTAACCAGAGCCATCGAGCCGTCGGGCGTAAACGCCATGCCGCCGGCGTAATTCGGCAACTGTACAAAGGGTTTTTCGGCGTTTAAAGTCAGCAGGCCGGTTTCGGCGTTTCTGTCGTAGAAATACAGCTTCTCGTCAGAAGCTCCGCAGGCGTATACCTTAGAGGCATCCGGGCTGACTGCGACGCCGTGAGAATAGCGAAGTTCGCTGATGGTCTGAATGACTGTATTCGTACCGAGATCAACAACTTGAAGATACTGCGAATGTTTGGCGGTGGTGACGTATGCGTGCCTGCCGTCCGGTGAAATCGCCAGACCCCAGGGAAATTCCTGCAGCACCACCGACTGTCCGGCAGGTGTTATGGTCTGACCGTTAACCAGAATGGCTTTCCCGGCGACTTCGTCATACATGGCTGGAAGCTCGGCCTCCTCAATGTATTCGCCGGGATTGCAGACTTCCTCGCTTTCTTTGAACGGCGACTTCTGTGAGTCCTGAGCGGTCTGCTGATCCGCCTCGGTATTACCGTTTCCAGCCGGATTGTTTCCCGGGCCGGAAGCGTTGTCGAAACAACCCGGCACACTCAACAGAACAAGAGCCGCCAGCAGCGACAATATCGGCAGGTTTAACGTTTTCATGCCTGCTACCTTTCATTCAACGGATAATAAGCCGAAATATCTGAATAACCGCTGCGTCCAGCAGAACGCAGAAAAATGCTTCATATTCTAAGTTCAATGCCCGTGCATATTCTAACTCCGATTGCGCAATTTCCGAGTTATTTTTGTATGAGGAAAACTTCAGTCCTCCACAATCATCTGGAATGGTTAAGAGTTTCGTCTTCTGCCAGCAGATCACGACTCCATTGTTGTCTTGGCAGAACACTGAAGAACTCCAGCAGATTCCCGTCGGGGTCGCGCAGATGCACAGTTCTTATTCCCCAGTCCGGCCTGTTGCAGGGCGCTGCAACGAGCTTCGCGCCTCTGCCAATAAATTCCGCCGCCCGTTCATCAAGGTTTTCCGTCTCGAAGCCTATGACAGATAAATCATGCCCGGCTCTGTCTGAAGTTTCCGGTTTGGTTCCGAGGGCCCGCGCCATCGCCCCGCGCCCGTACAACGACAGACTGGCGCCGTCGCCGTTTCTGAAGCTGGCGTAATCGCTGTGTTCATTTCCCCATATGACTTCAAACTTCAATATATCGGCGTAGAAACGGAACATTTCCGGCAGGCGGTCGGTCAGCAGACGGATATTGACGAGTTTCATCTGATTCATCTCCTTGACAGGACGCTTTGTCAGTCGCCGCTCCGGGCTGTATTTTCAACCTTGATATTCTCAATCGCGGCCTTCCACTCTGAAAGATTTTCCACATACCAGGCGGCGGCGTCCGGGCGACCGTGCTCGTTTATGAAATCGACGCGCAGAAGCGGACGCAGAATGCTGCGCAGCCTGAAAATTCGCGGGCTGGAAACGCCTTTGATTTTTTCAGGTGCGATTTCGATGCGATTTCGCGACAGCCGGAGCTGAAAAAAAAGACCGTCATCCGACAGCGCCAGCACGCCGTTGCCTCGCAACTGACGCCTTCCGCGAGACAGCAATCCGAAATAATTGGCGTTTGAAGAAAACATGCGCAGATTATGACCTTCAAAACGTTTCAGAACAGCAGCCGCCTGACGTTTCTGCATGCGTCGCAGCACAAGGAACAGCGCAGCAAAAAACAGCAGCATAAATGCCGCCAGCGGCAGCACGACAACAAGCGGCGATGTCAGATCAGCGTTCATGCCGATTCCCAGTCTCAGCCTATGGAATACTTCTTGAGTTTCTCGTAGAGCGTGGATTTGGAAATTCCGAGCGCCCGGCTGGCCAGACGTTTGTTGTTGCCGTAATGCTCAAGAGTTTCGCAGATAAGGCTTTTTCCATATCGGCCAGTGTTTCGCTTTCGTACTGCTGGGGGCGCTTGGAAAGCATCCCGGTCTGTCGATCGGCCAGCGAAAGCGGCCTTATCATAAGATGTTCCTCATCCAGAAAACCGCTTTCCACCGCCTCACGGTTGAAGCCGATGCTGGCGGTGATGACGTTCTTCAGCTCGCGCACATTGCCCGGCCAGTAATGATGCACCAGCGCATCCCAGGCCGAATCGGACAATTCGAGTTTTACTCCCATTATCCGCATGAAATGCTCCGTCAACTTGCGCACATCTTCGCGACGCTCGCGCAGCGGCGGCACCTCCAGCGGCAGAACCATCAGCCTGAAATACAGGTCTTCCCGGAAATTTCCGTCAACGACTTCCTGTTGCAGATCGCGGTTCGTTGCGGCCAGAACGCGGGCGTTCACATTGATTGTTTTCGAATCGCCCACTCGCCGCAACTCGCCCGAATCAAGCACGCGCAGAAGCTTCGGTTGCAGATCAAGCGGCATCTCGCCGATTTCATCCAGAAATATCGTGCCGTCGGCGGCCAGTTCGAATGCGCCGCGCCGCTCGGCGGAAGCTCCGGTAAATGCTCCTTTGACGTGCCCGAACAGTTCGCTTTCGATCAGATCACGCGCAATGGCGCCGCAGTTGACAGGCACGAAAGGTCCGCTGCGGCCCGAAAGCCGGTGCAGCGCCCGCGCCACAAGTTCCTTGCCCGAACCGGTTTCGCCGCGTATCAGCACCGTTTCGGCCAGCGGAGCCAGACGGCGCATATTGCCGCGCAGTTTAATTATGGAAGGATGCGAACCCACGATGCCGTAATCGTCGGCGATGTCGTTCTTCGTGTTTGCCGATGTGCCTGAGTCATGTCTGAAGAACAGGCGTGTGCGCCCGGCGGTGAATTCGATTTCAGTCGGAAGTTCGACTTCAAAAATGCGCAGTCCGCCCATCCACGTACCGTTGCGCGATTCAAGATCACGCAGACGGAAGCGCCCGTCCTGTTCTTCCAGCTGGCAGTGATAACGCGAAACAAATTCGTCCTCAAGCACTATGTCGCAGTCCGGCGCCGAACCTATTACGGCTCGCTTTCCGACGGAAAACGACTGCGTTTTCTTTCCGACTATTGCGGAAAGAAACGCTTTTGAGCCTGCCCGACGCGGCCCGGCGTCGTTTGAAGAGCCGGACAGTCTGACGGTGCGCTGCAATTCCTGCGGCACAAGGCCGAAAGTGAACGAGGCGCGCCGGACTTCGATAACGTCGCCTATCTCCAGACTGCGGCTTTCGCAGACCTCGCCGTTCAACTTTGTGTTTCCGCCGGACAAGTCCGTAAAAACGTAGCGTCCTTCACGCAAACGGACTTCGAAATGCCGACGGCTGACGCTTTCGTCGTCCAGCGCCAGATCGGAAAGCGGACTGCGTCCGAAAAGAAAAACGTCGTCAAGAGGTATGCGCACACCGGATGCGCCCATGTATGAAAACAACAGGCAGAAAGAAGTTTCGCTCATCGCCGTTACTCCATTGTGCGAGGTAAACTCATTCGCCGTCCAGAAATTCTTCCAGGGCTTGCATCCAGTAAGGAAGGCGGTCGAGGCCCTGCCTTTCCAGATTGTTGTTGGCCAGCACCGAATATGCCGGGCGGCGGGCCCGCGCGCCGTATTCCTGAGACGAAACCGGCGTTATTTCGGCCTTGATGCCCATAATTTCGAAGATGCTGCGCGCAAAAGCATACCACGTGGTTTCACCGTGACAGGTGGCGTGATATGTGCCGTACTGATTGCGTGTCAGCAGGTCTAAGATTATCGGAGCCAGCCTGGCCGTGGGTGTGGGCGTGCAGGTCTGATCCGAGACGACCTTTATCGCCTTGCCTTCGCGCGCCAGTTTGAGCATTATCCGCGGAAAATTGGTGCCTTTTTCACGACTGCCGGCTTTGCCGTACAAGCCGCAGCTGCGCACTATGATGTGACGCCGCATGCGGTTGCGCAATATCTGTTCTCCGGCCAGCTTGGAAACGCCGTACACATTTAACGGACGCGCCTCGTCGTCTTCTCCGTAGGGTTCGTTTCGTCCGAAACCCGAAAAGACAAAGTCGGTGGATATGTGCAGCAGCGTCAGGTCTTCCCGCTGACAGAAATCCGCTAGGTTGGCTACACCGGCGGCGTTGACCTGAAAGCTTTTTTCTATTTCGATCTCGCACAGATCGACCTGATGATAGGCCGCCGTGTTTATTACGGCGTTGAAGCCTTTGCCGGAAAGGCTTTCAACAATGCTTTCCGGTCGCGTAACGTCAAGCTCAGGCCGCCCGAACGGCACCAGCTCCAGACCTTCGCGGTCTGCACCTGTTTTCATCAGGTCGCTGCCCAGCTGGCCTTTTGCGCCAATGACTGCAATTTTCATCCCGCCTCCAGATTTTTACGGCGATCCCGCGCCGTTCCGAGAATGCAAAATAACAGACAGCAAATCAGCTGATTACAAAGTGCGGCAACTGCCGCTGACGGTATCCTCGAAATATCCGTCGATACATTCGCAATTTATGGACTGTGTCGAATCGTTCCAGACCCAGGCGGCGTTCGGTTTGCAGCGTTCAGGCATGCAGGCTCCTCCCGCCGGAGTATTTATGCATTTAAGGTTCTGTCCGCAGTCTTCAGAATCGTTGCACGCGCCAACGCAGTGCGGCTCGTCAACCTGCAGCCACATGCACAATTCATAAGGCAGACAGTCGGCGTTGTAATAACAGTCAACGCTGCACTGCCCCGTGCCTGAAACGGCGCCGTCAATGATTACGCCGTAGCACGAAGTGCCGTAAGGACAGTTGTTAGAACCTTCGTAGCAGCTTATGTCGCGAATTCGGTAACACAGCCCGTCAAGACAACGCTCGTTGCCGCTGCAGTCGTATTGACTGCCGCATTTTTTCTCGGCCTTGCATTCGCCGGTGAACGGGTCTTCGATATAACCGCTTTTGCACACACATTCTATAAGACCGTTGTTGCGCTTGACCCATTCGGCGTTGGTGCGGCAGGTTTCCGGCAGACATCCGCTGACGCCGCCGATGCTTTCGCAATACTGACCGGTCGGACAGAGCGAACTGTCGCCTTCGCACAGACTGCGGCAGAAACCTTCCGTTTCGGAATACGGCAGACAGACTTCGTAAGGGCGGCAGTCGGCGTGCTGCGTACAGCGAACAGTGCAGGTGCCGTCGCCGAGAATATCGTTGCCGTAACTTATTCCGATGCATTCCGATTCGTCGCTGCACTGATAACCGGACTTGCAGGTTACACTGCGTGCGTAATAACATACTCCATCACGGCCGCAGACCATGCCGATGGTGCAGTCGTCGGATGTTTTGCAGGCGACGCCTTTTTCCGGCACTGGGCAATCGCCCATCAGCAGATCGTCGATATTGCCGTTGCGCCCGATGAACAGCGTTTTCAGCGGATGATCTTCCGAGAAATGATATTCGAATTCGGCAATGGTCACGCGGTCGATATCGACGCGCCAGTATCCGCCGCCCTTGTCGTAGATTTCGACGCTGTGCCAATTGCTGTCCAGCCCGTCGATATGGCCCCAGGCGATGTTATTGTAATTGACGGCGCTCATAACCTGCGGTTCAAGCGATTCTTCCACCCCGGACAGCCATTCTGGAATTTCGGCGTTATGCATTATTTTATATTCGGGCTGCCAGACTCCCGTGGGGTCGCCGTCGTCGTGGAACCACAGCAGGTTTTCGCCTGAGGCGTCGGGCAGACGGAAACGGATATGATAGCTGTCGATATGCTTCGTTGCATCTTCGAACTGCGGAATCTCCATCCACAGACGTGAAACCGGCTGAGAATTCGCCAGGTCCTGCGGACGCCCCGAAAGAAAGCGGTTGCCGTTTTCGCTTACAAGCACCGGGTCCTGCGTATCAAGCGCGGTGCCGTTTTCGATTTCCGGCACCTTGTCGTCGATATTCCAGTAAGAAGCCAGTGTCTCGGCTTCGAAATCTTCTTTGAAATGCACAATTCCCTTCAGGCAGAAGGGTACAGCCTGCCATTGATCGTATGTGTCGTCTTCCCATACGAACTGTTCCACTTCCGGACGCTCGAAGCTGTCGAAATCTTCGTCGCCGTCTTCCGGCGGAATTTCAGAATCTTCATCTCCGGCATTGTCCGTATTTTCAGAATCGGTATCACCGTCGGCTTCAGCTCCGCCGCCGTCGCCGGAACAGGACAGCACAAACAGGGCCAGAAGCGCCGGGGCGATCAACATTGAAAATGAAATCCGACAGGCGGACATGTGTACTCCTCCCATTAATTCTCTCTGCAATGGTTATTGGATTATAGGCCAGCCGAAGCCCCGCCGTCAACAGGAGCAGACATTAATCGACACCCGACGGTTCCGGCCTGCACAGTTGTTGCGGAGCAGTTCAGGGGTCCAGCGGATCGCGCGGGTCTGCCGTCAGCGCATCCGGCGACGCCAGAAAACAATTGTCCACGCCGGTCATTTTCTGCACCGTCCTGTAAGGAAGATAGCCCAGCTCTTCAAGCAGCCTGCTTTTCATGGTCAGAATGCCGATGGACTGAAAGATGTCGGTGGTGGTCATGGCCGGTTTGTCTGCCGGGATTCCGTAGCGCAATATCATGCGGGCGGCGTTGCGCACATTGGTTGTGGTGTGCCGGGCGTGCGGGTCGATCAGAATGGCGTTTTCCGGAATTCCGTGAGTTTCCATCAGGTATTTTTTCATTTCCAGCGCTTCGCAGTATGGAGTCTGATCTGGATGCACATGACCTCCGGATGTCAGAATAAACGGCGCCACACCGCCCAGATAACGCTCGGCGGCCATGTCGCAACGCAGCGCTCCGTTGGGATCAAGCTCCACGTCCAGCGTGTCGGGACCCTGTCCGGGAATCAGCATGACGCTGAAAGGATATGCATCCCAGTCGATTTGCGCCATTCTTTCCAGTGCGGCTTTATTTTCTCCATCCGCCAGCGGTTCGTAGCGCCCGGCCTCGTCGCGCAGAAGCGCCTCCATCAGTGCCATATCAACGCGCAGCAGCGGTTCATAGAACAGAAAATCCGCATTCCCGGCCTGTCTGACGCCGTTGATGATGTTCAGAAGATC
>JAKQSH010000048.1 GCA_029570245.1 Deltaproteobacteria bacterium
CTTCACGGCGCTGTTCCTGTCTCTTATGATTCTTCTGCTGGCCTTTTTTATTGTTCTTACCGCCAAGTCTTCTTTCGAGAAAGAGCGGATAGAAAAAGCTCTGCAATCCCTTGGAACCGGTTTCGGTCTCTTCGGTCTGGGTGTCGGAAGCGAACCGGTTTCGAAAGACAGTCTGGGCACACGGCCTGCGCTTGAATTCGTGAATCAGATAAAAGACACGCTTGACCGTTCCATTATTTCGGCAAACAAGGAAAACGATGTCCAGCTGTTTGAGGACGAACGCCGTCTGGTGATCTCCATTAAGGAAGGTGCGCTGTTTGAGGCCGGTTCAGGCGCGATCCATCCGCGCCTGTTTCTTCTGCTGGACAACATGGGAGAACTGGCCCAGTCGATCGGAATTCCACTTAACGTTGAAGGACATACTGATGCCATCCCCGGAAGCGATGTGGGCAACTGGCGGCTTTCGGCATTAAGGGCGGCACAGGTCAGGAACTATCTGGTAAATGCTGTCGGAATGAATCCGACTATGGTCAGTGCCGAAGGATACGGTCAGTATCATCCGATCGCCGAGAACGATACTGAAGAAAACAGAATGCGCAACAGAAGAGTCGAACTGGTTTTTTATAAAAAAGATATTCAGTCGCTGGAGTCGCTGTAAATGGCCAGAGAAAAAAAAGGAAGCAGCGGGCCTGCGCCCGATCCCAATGCGTGGATGGTCACGTTTTCGGACCTCATCACGCTGCTGCTGACTTTCTTTGTTCTTCTGATGTCCATGTCGAGCATATCAAGCAAGAAGCTTCAGGAAACATTCAGCCAGTTTCCCGGTGCGGTTACAAACAGCATCATCGACGGCGGCGCAGTTACACCGGTTGTCAGAGACATCAACACTCTTACGCAAACCGATTTCAGAGTCAAAAAGGAAACCGGCGGCAAGGCTACCGGCGGAAAAATGGACCCGGAACAGTATCGAGCCCTTTACGACTGGATGATTGAAAAGAAACTGGCCGACAAAATAAAAATGATACGGCGGGAGGACCGCTTTGAAATGCTTCTCGAAAATGATGTCGTGTTCGAGCCCGGTTCTACGGAAGTCAAAAAACTGATGACCAGTTTTTTTAAGGAACTTACAACCATTCTGACTGAGCAGAACAAAACACGCCTTACCATAGAGGCTTACGCGACAGACCCGAAAGAAATTATGGATAACGAAAAATATCTCACTCTCGAAGACCTGGCTCTGGCCAGAAGTGAAGCTCTCGCTCAATCACTGTTGAAGAGAACCGAAATCGGCCCCGGCAGCGTTTCTATTATGGGTTACGACAAACCCCGGTACAAGCGCCAGGCCGAAAAGGCGGGGCAGCAGTGGGTTGAGTTCATTATTCAGGAAGATATGCGTCTCTAGGTATTATTACTGGAAGGAAATATTCATGGCTGACGAAAAGAAGGACAAGGATCAACAGGCGGGCGCCGATGGCGCAAAAAAAGGCGGTATCAGCACCATACTGCTTGCAATTACGCTGGTGAACACACTGCTGGTGGTAGGACTTGCGGCTTATGTCGTAATGGGAAAAAGCTCCGCTCCGGCTTCAAGCTCAGCGACAGAAGAAGCTCCCGGTGATGACGGAGATCAGTCTGCGAAGGAAGATGTCCTGCCGCAGGTTGTGGATTTCGAGCCGTTTCTGGTCAATCTCAACGACAGCGGTGTTGCGCGCTATCTGAGAGCCACAATCAAAGTGGAAGTTGTCGGAGCGGCTGATGTTGACAAGGTGAAAGCCCGCACCGCCAAAATAAGGGACATTATCCTTACTTATCTGTCGAGTTTGAATCTTGCACAGACACAGGGCACAGTTGCAAAGGAAATAATCCGCAAGCAGGTAATAAAACGCATCAAACAGGAATTGCCTGACATGAACGTAAAGGACGTATATTTCACCGAATTCGTCACGCAATAGGAGCGATACGCCATGCCGGACAACGACCAGATATTATCGCAGAACGAAGTCAACGCCATTCTCGAAGAGGTGGCGAAGGGCCGTCTGAAGCCGTCGGCGAAGGTCGAGAATCTCAAGAACGATTCGGCGAAGAAATCTCAGGACTACGAAACCTACGATCTTGCCAGCCAGGACCGCATTATTCGCGGTCGCATGGCCGGTCTGGAAATGATAAACGACCGTCTGAACCGTTACCTGCAGATTTCTCTGTCCAGTTCTTTGCGAAAAGTGGTCGAAGTTACGCTGG
>JAKQSH010000063.1 GCA_029570245.1 Deltaproteobacteria bacterium
GCAGACGCGCTTTCTCGGCTTCAAGCTTTATCTGCTCATCCTTTAGTTCGGGCAGAAGCCTGTCGAGCGCATCTATTTTTGCCGGGCAATCTCCGCTAAGGGCTGCGTCAAGGCGTTCGCGCTCGGACGGAGAACAGGCGACCAGAAGCAGCATCAAAACAAAGACGGCGATAAAAGCTGAAAATCTGCTCATTTGAATCCTCCAGCAATATTAATGCGAATCAAGATATTTAAAGAGCCGCTCCAGGTCAACAGTTTTCGCAGGATTGGAAAGCGGGGATGGATTCCTGCAAAAAATCCGCCGTATCCGGTGACACTTCTGCCCGTCTGAGGTGTTTCATTTGACAGAACGCTCTGATTGACGTAGAGGAAAGAATATCCTTGTGAGGTGCGATTGTTTAAAATGTTATTTTTTATCCGGGGAGCAGATGTCCAGACATTTCAGCGCCATAGGTTTCAATATCAGCAACGATGCGGAACTGCTCGACTTTGCGCGCGAATGCGTGGGAAGGTCCGACGCATATCAGTCGGACAGGCGTGATTTTTCCGGGGCGGGCTTCCGCTGGGAAGCGGGGCGCGGAATAGAAGTCTGGACGGCGGTAAGGCCGCTGAACGGCGACGAAGATTACGAAATCGTTTCGTGTCTCCCGGCATGGCGCTGCGAAGAAACGCTGAATCTGCGCGCCTGGCGCTTGCTGCGTCATCCGCTGGACAAATCCGAGCTTCTCATGCTTGCCCGCCTTGATGACGGTCGCGAACTGTCGTTTGCACTGCCAAATCTCTGGCAGAACCCCGAACTTCCCGCACGCGGCATGGACGGCGGGGTGCATCTGGCTGGACTGGCGCTTGAAGCCGAATTTTCCACGTTTGAAAGCGCACCTCGTCTGCTTGACGAACGTCAGGCTGATTCGCCTGTAAAAACGCTGGATTCGGCGCTGATTCCACTGGACAGGGACAATCATTACCGCGTGGCCGGAAGAATTCTCGAAGCCGACGAAACATCCAATATTCATTCGGGCGTCAGATTGTGGAAAATCAGGCTGGATATCGACGGGTTGCACCTGCCGCTGATTTTTCCGAAGGACATTTCTTCCGGCGCGCCTGCGCCCGGTCTGCGTTTCGACGGGCTGATCTGGCTGTGCGGGCTGCTGCCGTAACGGAGAAAACACTGTGATTACTTATATTTATCGTTATATTTTTGTGGCGCTGGCCACCGCCTGGTACGGATCACGCATCGTTATCGGTTCGTGGCGCGGACACAGCAGCGCCGAACTTTACAGTCTGGGGCTGGCCTGGGCGAGAAGTCTGCTCAAGCACTGCCGCGTCGGTACTGAGGTTTACGGACGAGAGAAGCTCGAAGCCGGCAAACCTTACCTTATATTATCCAATCACCGTTCGCACTTCGACCCGCCGACGCTGATTGCGGTTATCGAAGAACAAGTGCATTTTGTGGCCAAGAAAGAGCTGAGCCGCGTTCCGATCTTCGGACCGACATTAAGCGCTCTCGACATGGTTTATATCAACCGTAGTGACGGTTCAGAGGCGCGGCGCTCCATAGAAACCGCCGCAGAACTCATAAAAGGCGGGCGGCGCGTGCTGATGTTCCCCGAAGGAACACGCGCCCGGAAAGCCGGACTGGTGCAGCCATTCAAAAAAGGTGCATTTCACCTGGCGCTTGAAGCGCGCGTGCCGCTGCTGCCGGTGGTGGTACTGGATTCCGAGAAAATACTGCCCAAATACTCGCTGGCCATAAATTCCGGCAACATCCGTGTTTTCTTCTGCGATCCGATCAATGTCTGCGAAGGCGACACTGTCAACAGTCTCATCGAAAAAGTTCAGAACGCCATGAACGCAGTAATAGTGCGCGAAACCAGAAATTAATTTATAAAAATTCTCTGCATATCGGGGCGGAATGGAATAGTCTGTTTTCATTCCGAACTGAATGATACAGAAAACGGGAAGGAGTACGCAAATGGACCCAAGAATAAAAAAACTGGCGCATAATCTCATTAATTATTCAACAGAACTCAAGGCGGGTGAAAAAATTCTGATCGAAGCCTCCGGCCTGCGCACCTTCCCGCTGGTAGAAGCTCTCATGGAGGAAGCCTACGCGGCAGGCGCCATGCCGTTTTATCTGCTGCACGATGATCTTGTCCGCCGCAGTCAGCTTATGGGCGCAAGCATGGAGCAGATGGAGCTTGAGGCGCAGTTTCAACTGGCGCGCATGAAGGAAATGGACTGTTACATAGGCGTGCGCGGCAGCGACAACGTGCTTGAGCTTTCGGATGTCCCGCCTGCCGGAATGCAGGCCATGTCGAAAACGGTCGGAATGAAGGTGCATATGCAGGAGCGTCTGCCCAATACACGCTGGGTGGTGCTGCGCTTCCCCAATCCAACTTTCGCCCAGACTGCAAAAATGTCAACGCACCAGTTCGAGGACTTTTACTACGACGCCTGCCTGCTGGATTACGCCGCCATGTCGAAGGCCATGGACCCGCTGGTTGAGCTGATGAACCGCACCGATCGCGTGCAGCTCAAAGGCCCCGGTCTGGACTTGAGCTTCTCCATAAAAGACATTCCGGCCATCAAGTGCGACGGCAGAATGAATATCCCCGACGGCGAAGTTTTTACCGCGCCGGTAAAGAATTCGGTTAACGGCGTTTTCCATTCGAACACTCCGACGCTGTACGAAGGCAATTATTTCAACGGCCTGCGCTTTGTCTTCAAAGACGGAAAAATCGTGGAGGAATCCTGCGAGCAGGGCGACGCGGAACGTCTGCACGAAATCCTGAACCGCGACGAAGGCGCGCGTTTCATAGGCGAATTCGCCATCGGCCTGAATCCGTTTGTACGCCGCGAAATGCTGGACATTCTTTTCGACGAGAAAATCGCCGGTTCATTCCACTTTACGCCAGGCAACGCATACGACGAAGCCGACAACGGCAACAAGTCGCAGATTCACTGGGATATAGTGGTGCGCCAGTTCGCCGACGCCGGCGGCGGTGAAATATGGTTCGACGGCCGGCTCATCCGCAAAGACGGCATTTTCCTGCCCGAAGAGCTTAAGGCGCTTAACCCGTAAAGGACCGGAATGAGCAGGAGGCTGCTGCTGCAACTGGCGAAAGCGGGACGTGTCACCCGCTGGCAGATAGAGACTGTGCTCGAAGCACAGGTGCTCTACGACGGAGCCTTGTCCGATCTGCTGCTTAAAATGGGTTATATGTCCGAAAGCGATCTGCTGGATTTTATTTCACACGCCGACCACCTTCCGATATTGAGCAACGAACTGCTTGAAAAAATATCGCCACGCATGACGGGCCTTCTGCCGCGCGACATTGTTTTCCGCCTGCGCTGCCTGCCGGTCGGTTTGCAGAACGGCAGGCTGGTGACGGCCTTTTCGCGCGCGCCTTCCGCAGAAACCATCAAGGAAATCCGTATTTTTGTCGGCATGGAAATTCAGGCGGCGCTGACAGCCGAAAAAAATCTGCTTACGGCCATGCTTAAGCATTACGCCGTGCGCCCGTCTTCGCTGCTGCTCGACAGTCAGTCTCCGATTCTGGCCATAAGGCACGAACTGGAAGACGACGATCTGCGCGAAGAAGCCGAAAGCAAACCGGGATTTCTGCCTTTCCACAAAGACACTTATCTGGCCGATTCCGGTCTTTCCGAACAATCGAAAACGATTCCCTTCGAAGGCTTCGCCGACCGGCAGGCAGGATTGCCGCCGCTGCCTGATGCGGCTTCCAGGCGTGCAAAGGCCGAATCCGGGATTCAGGTGCCGAAACACACCGAAACTGAAGATGTCGATATGATGTCCGACGATCTGCCGGATGTGACCGCACACATCGAAAGTCTCTCGGAAGAAATTCAGGAAGTCGATATTCAGTCGGTTGACGCTTCCGAGCTTCAGTTGCAGCTCGAACACGCCGAAAATCGCGACGCCATTGTGAAATCTGCCCTGGAATGGCTGCAACTGCGTTTTGATCCGGTGATATTTTTTACGGTAAAGAAATCCAGCGCGGTCGGTTTTTCGGGTGCCGGCGTCGGTCTGCGCCAGGAAATACTCAAGGACATTTCCGTCGGGCTGAACATCGAGTCGGCCTTTGCAGAAACTTTCAACAGCCGTCAGACGGCGCTTCTGCCCTGTGCCGGAGACAGCGCGGCAGAAATGGTGCTGAACATTCTCGGTTCCGAAGCCCGCGAAGCTCTGCTGCTTCTGCCGGTGGAGGTGGGCGGTAAAATCATCGGCATCATAGCCGCCTTCGGCGCCATGCCGGAAGCGCCCGAAAACCGCGCCGAGGCCTGGCATCAGGTTTCCCAGGTGATTTCGTCAGGTTTCGAGGCTCTGATTCTGTCGCGCAAGGTTGGAGTATGAAAACACTGTCCTTTTTACTGCTTTCGATCTTTTCAGTTGCAGCGCTTTCATGTGGCCCGGTTTACCCGAATTACGGCGTAAAAAACTTCGATTTCAACCGCATTCAGGTTGAGCTCATAAAAACCAGCGAAGAAAACCCGCTGCCGCTGTGCGGCGAAGAAGAAATCCTCATGCTGCTCGATCGCCTGGACTGTCCCGGCGGCAGAAGGCTCTTTAAAGACATGAAAGAAGCCATAGCCCGCGAAGATGCCGAATATCATTCGACATATTTCCCGAAGCAGCGGGTGCGGCGCTTCATCGGCTTCTGCCACGAAAAACAGTACACTCTTTTCATAAATATGGACGCCTGCGACGACCCGCGCCGCTTTGAACCCATTCTCATGGACGAAGAATAATCTCCACACACAACATAAGATACCGTAATTAGAAGTTTTTATCGGCATGCAACAATTTTGTTGTCACATGTAGGATAATGTGGTATATTGTGTTCAATTGTGGTTTTGGGTAAGATAATGAACAGACGAAAACGCAATTTCATAGAGAGCAGTTACAGAAGCACCGACAAGGTGGCCACCAACGTCATGCTGCCGGTGGAGTACAAGGAAATGCTCAGTCTGCTGTCCGAGAAAACCCGGATACGCCAGAGCGAGTTTCTGCGCGAAGCGGTAAAAGACCTGCTGGTTAAATACCGCGAAGTTTTCGAGGACACACCGCACGCCTTCTAGGATAGAAAGGCTGTCCCCCTTTCTATGTTTTGTCCGCCTTTCCTGTTTTTTTACCCCAGGCGGCTCCGATACATTTCACGGAGCCGCCGCTCCTTTTTCAATTCTGCGGCATGAGTTTTCAGTCAATATTCAAAAAAGCGCCTTCGATGGCTTTTTTTACATGAATTTTCATGTATAATATAAAGATTAAAAGCAGTGGTAAAACAACAATTACCCGATGGTGAAGATATGACGTATTCAGTCAAAACTAATCTGTTCCTGCTGCTTCTGGCGGCAATGATATTCTGCATTCCGGCCTGTGGCGGTTCCGGCGGTGGAAACGAATCTGACGGCGACGAAAACATCTGCGAGCCAGGTCTGGAGTTCGACGAGGGCATGCAGGCCTGCATTTGCGTGGCCGACGGCTGCTGCTATGAAGACGCAGACTGTCTGCCCGGTCAGGTCTGCAATTCGGCTCACCGCTGCCTGGGCGACATCCCCGACAGCGATTACGAACCCGACGGTGACGACGCTGAAGAAGACAACGCAGAATCCGGCGAGGGAGAAGGCGAGGGAGAAGGCGACGGAGACGTTGAAGAATCGGAAAACGACGTTGACGGCGACGTTGACGGCGACGACATCACCGACGGCGATGAAGAACTTGGAACCCAGCCCCAGCCGTATTACGGCCTGGAAGCCATGACTTCCCTGGAAAGAATGCCGGAGTTTCTGCCTCTGGCTTCAAGCGCGCAGTTTTCCAGCAGTGCCCCGGACGGCGGCAGCGGCGATTATCTGGCCTACAATCTCTATGTGGAAGGCACCGACAAGGTTATTTTCGACTCCAAGCGGCCCGGCTGCATTTATCGCATGCAGTTCAATCACGACGTGGGTGTGAACAACGTCCCTGCCGTGGCCCTGAAATTCTACTTCGACGACGAAACTCTGCCGCGCATCAGCGACACCACCATCGAGTATATGTTCGACGGCGAAAACGATCCATTCCTGGCTCCGCTTGTCGGGACAACAAATTTTGTGGGCAGCATAAAACACAGCTATTATTCATATGTTCCGATCTGCTGGCAGCAGCGTCTTAAAATAACCGCCGACAAATCTCTGGCCGGATACAACATCCAGTATCACAGTTTCGCCAGTGATCTGGGCCTGGAAACATACAGCGGCGCGCTCAACCTCAGCGACGCCGTTGAGTACTACACCTATTATTCCACCACTGAACACCTTGGTGAAGACCCCAAACCGGAATACGGCGAAAACACCAATATAATCACGCCCACCAACACCACACCCATAGGCGCTGGCAGCCTGCGTACTCTGGCCAATATTTCGGTGCCGGGCGCCATCGACTCGCTGCGTCTCAAACTCACGCCCAACGAAGACGAAGACGTAATGACGAACACCTGGCTGCAGATCACCTACGACAACAAATCCCAGGCCGACGTTTACGCGCCTTTGGGCATGTTCTTCGGGCGCGGAATTTACGATGTTGCTGGAGATTTCTCGTGGCACAGCCTGCCGGTGGGCATGGAAAGCGACGGCTGGATGTACTGCTACTTCCCCATGCCGTTCTTCAAAAATGCCGACATCAAACTCATCAACAATTCGTCAACCGACATCACCAACGTCGAATATGAAATCATCTGGACCGAAAATGAATATCCGCGCGGCGTAGGCATTTTTTCAGCCGTCTACAACGAATCCAATCCTACTCAGGAAGGAAAAGATTACGTGGCGCTGGAAAGTTTCGGACGCGGAAAATATGTCGGAACGGTTATGACCATGCAGCCGGCGGAAGGCTTTTCGGGACGGAATTTCCTGTACGGCGACGAGCGCATTTACATTGACGGAATGGCTTCGCCTTCCATTATGGGCACCGGAACCGGAGAATTTTTCAACGGCGGGACACTGCTGGCCGGACAGCTTTTCGAAACGCCGCTTTTTGGAATCTGGAAAGACGACAATACCTACCGGAACATGGCGCGCCGTTTCCAGCTTTCGGACAGCATCCCATTCAACTACAGCATCAAAGTCGGTTTCGAGCACGGCGACGCTAATGCAGTCGATGCCGATTACAAGTCGGTTTCGTATTTCTATCTGAGCTGTCTGGGCGGCATGATTCAGTGCGACAACATGAAAATCGCGGATTCGGCCAGCGAAAGCGATCACGAATTCGGATACGCCGGCATGGTCAGCGTTCCACGCAAAAGTTACAAATATATGGGCGACAACGCCACGGTCATTGAAAAATCGGGGCGCGCCATTGCTCAGAGCGGCAGCAATCCGGGCTACTTCCTGTTCACCATCGGCGTAGCCGAAAACAGCAGCTTGAGCCCGCGCAACATCGGCGTGCGTCTTAAACGCACCTCGGACTGGAGTGTCGCCAATCAGGACGCAAAAGTTTACGTAAGAAATGACGAAACCGACTACTTCGTCGGCAACTGGTACAACCCCGGTCAGAACAACAACAGTTACTGGCAGGACAGCTTCTTCGATATTCCCGGTGAATTCACCAGCGGAAAAGACCGCCTTACGGTTAAAATCGAATACGCCGGAGGCACAAACTGGAACATGTACGGAGAACTGACGGCCTACACATTCCTGCCGCTGCAGACCGACTCCAGCGGGCCGGGCGCGGTGCCCGTCTCCGGCATGACTTACGAAATGTACGGCATGCAGCCGCGCCTTTCGTGGAATCCGCCCACCGACGGAACTCCGGCAGCGATCTATCACGTTTACCGCAGTCAGAACCAGTAC
>JAKQSH010000069.1 GCA_029570245.1 Deltaproteobacteria bacterium
TGACGATTTTTCGGTAAATCATACCGTTGCGCAGGCATTCACGCGCGATGTTGTCGCAGTATTCGGAGAAGAGCCGCAGATATTCGGTCCTGATGCCGTCGGGATCGGCCAGGATGATTTTCTCGCCTTCCATATCCACGAATTCTGTAAGACGATCGAAAGGAAAATCGACTTCATGCGGATCGAGAATCTGCAGAACCGCCACGTCGTTTTTGCGCGAGCGAATCTGGCGGAGCAGCTTCAGCACATCGTCGCGCACATCAAGCATGTCCGACAGCAGAATGACCATGCTGCGGCCCGGCAGCGAACCGGCCAGCCAGTCGAGCGCCCTTACGATGTCGGTTTCGCCCGACGCTTCGCGCCGCACCAGCGCTTCGCTGATTTCGTTGAAGTGCGTCCATGTAGAGCGCGGCGGTATGTGCGGATCGAGTGCATTGCTGAAGGTCAGCAGCCCGGCGGAATCCTGCTGTCGCAGCAGCAGATAGGCACAGGCCGCCGCCAGCGTTTTTGCGTAGTCGAGTTTTGTTTCCGTGCCGGATGTGTAAGACATTGAGTTCGAGCAGTCCAGCAGCAGCCAGCAGCGCAGGTTTGTTTCGTCTTCGAAAACCTTTATGTAAAACCTGTCCAGACGCGCGAAGGCTTTCCAGTCGATGTGACGCGGGTCGTCGCCGGGCGTGTACTCGCGGTGCTCTGCGAACTCGATGGACGACCCGTGATGCGGACTGCGGTGCAGTCCTGTCAGCGCGCCCTCTGCCGCCATGCGGGCTTTAAGTTGCAGATTGCCCATGCGGCTTATGAGTTCGGGGCTTAAAAGATGTGAGTTGCCGTTCATCAGACCGCCGGTTGCGGGAGCGTTTCAAGCAGACGCTCCACGATTTTTGCTGACGTTACACCTTCTGCTTCGGCGTGGAAGTTGCGCACCATGCGATGCTGCAATACCGGCACGGCCAGACTGCGGATGTCTTCTATGGAAGCGGTGTAGCGGCCCTGTAAGACCGCGCGGGCCTTGGCGCCCAGGATGAGATACTGCGAGGCGCGCGGGCCTGCGCCCCATTGCAGCCACTGACGCACGAAGTCGGGCGCGGCGCTTTGATCCGGGCGGGTGGCGCGCGTCAGCGCCACGGCGTAATTGACCACGTTGTCGGCCACCGGCACGCGCAGCACCAAATCCTGTAAGGCCAGAATTTCCACCGGAGACAGCAGACGCGAAAGCGCGGCCTTGTATGTCGAAGTGGTTTTCCGCACTATGGCGCGCTCCTCTTCCTCATCAGGGTAGCCCACGTCGATCATGAACATGAAACGGTCGAGCTGCGCTTCGGGCAGCGGGTAAGTGCCTTCCTGCTCGATGGGATTCTGCGTGGCGAAAACCAGGAAAGGTTTTTCGAGTTCGTAGGTTTTGCCCGAAGCCGTAACCTTGTATTCCTGCATCGACTGCAACAGCGCGGCCTGCGTTTTGGGGGCGGCGCGGTTGATTTCGTCGGCCAGAAGGATGTTGCAGAAAACCGGGCCTTTTATGAAGCTGAAGTGCCGCGCCCCGCCGTCTCGGGCGTTCTGCAATATTTCCGAGCCGGTGATGTCGGACGGCATGAGGTCGGGCGTGAACTGGATGCGGTTGAAGCGCAGGTCGAGCACTTCGGCCAGCGTGTGAATAAGCAGCGTTTTCGCCAGACCCGGCACGCCCACAAAGAGGCAATGGCCGCGCGCAAACAGCGAAATAAGCAGGTGATCCACCACGCGTTCCTGCCCGACGATTACCTGCGAAACCTGCTCCCTGATTTTTCTGTATGCCGAGCCTATGCGTTCGACCGCCTGAAGGTCGGCGTCAACGGCGCCCGCACCGTGATTTGCTGTATATTCGCTCAAAATTCTGTCCCTTCGATCTTAAAAGAACGCCGCGCATCAGCCGCGCACGTTCGGATTAGCTTTAATTAACTACTTTAGCACAGCGTGTAGGGCGGGTAAATGTTTTAGCGGACATCTTTAGAGGCGTATGTTAGGCAAATTTCTTGCCCTACAAATTATATGGCAGATGTATTGTTCAAACATTTTCTATTGCTGGCCGCTTTGCGGGTGTTATGATATCGAAAAAACACAAAAATGTACGAGGTGGCGTCGATGGAGCAGCAGAAAATCGAAAACAGCAAAGAGAGTCCAGTAGGTCGGGTAAATGTTTTACCCGACACAATCTGAATTGTCGGGTACACTGTACCCGACCTACTAAACTTTCCTGATAGCTGAACAAGCGAATATGTAAAAAAACCGGGCTTATTCGGCCCGGTTTTTTATGCGTGCGTTAATTTATCGCTTCTTATTCCATCACCACATGCGGGGCGTCGCCGGTTTTTTCGACTGTGCCGATTTCAAACACTTCTTCGCCGTGCTCTGCTGCGGCGGCTTTTATGGCGGCCACGCTGTCGGGTCTGGCGATTACCACAAAGCCGATGCCCATGTTGAAAACGCGGTACATCTCGTCGGTAGAGACTTCGCCGTACTTGGCGAGGATATCGAAAATCTGCGGCACGGGG
>JAKQSH010000083.1 GCA_029570245.1 Deltaproteobacteria bacterium
TCAGCGGCGCTGGCGCTGCTGGTGAACTCTTATGCCGCAGCGTTTGTGTGGATAAGCGCCGACTTTCTGCTGCGTGCCGGGCGTCGGGCTGCTGCGCGGCTGCGACTCTTCGGAAAGGCGGATGCTTCGGGGCGCATGGCCGATCTGCGCGCAATTCCGCTCTGGCTGAGCGCCAACATTTTCAGCTGGATGAAAACATTTTTCGGTATAGTTTTCATTCTGCTGCTGGTTCGTCTTCTGCGAGGCTGGCTGCGCGACGAAATAGAACTGGTGGTGCACCTCAACGATACGCTGCTCTTTCTGGGACTTTTTCTGCTGTTCCGTCCTCTGCATCTGCTTTTTCAGATTCGGGCCGTGGCGGTCTGCATACTGGCTGCACTGCTGGGATATTTAGCCTGGCTGTATTATTCCGATCCTTCCGGCTCACTGCTGCTCGAAAAAGCCGATATCGGCGCCTGGGCGCTGGGACTGATAATTTTCAGGCAGATATATTCTTTCTGGTCAGACACGGTTGAAGTGCGTCGCATTCCGCTGGAGGAACTGCGCGCGAAGATGATAATCACCGAAAATCTCAAGCGCGAGCTGGTGACCCGCGAAATATTGAGCCAGGCCGAAGCCGCCGACATAAACGTCGAAGGCTTGAGTGACGAATTCGCCAGACGCCTGAAAGAGCAGTATGTTGACGAGCGCGAACCCGGTACGATAGAGATCGAAAACACCATTCCGTTTGCGCCTTTTATCTTTGCCGGAATAATCATCACTGCTGTTGCGGGAGGCGTGCTGGTAAAGCTCGGCTGAGCAGGGCGCTCATATATGACGGATCATGCGTTCATGTCCGATTGAACACAGAGCCGTCGGTGCGGCTTGACTTTCAGGTAACATTGCTTCAGAACCTGATTGCGAACACTCAGGAGGTCGATATTGAAGAATCGTGATCTGATGGACATAGAGGAACTGCGGCTGGCGTCGCGCAGCGGCATAGTGCGACTGCCGGAACTGGTGGGAGTGCCTTTCACTTCGCGCGTCAAGGCCGTGGTGGATCACCCGCATTTCCAGCGCATGCGGCGCGTCAAGCAGCTTTCGCTGACATATCTGGTTTTTCCCGGCGCGACTCATACACGCTTCGAACATTCTCTGGGCGTCTTCGAAAACACCACGCGTTACATCATCGCTCTTCTTACCGATCCGCGCGACGATTATCTGCGCACTCACGCCACGCGCGCCGAGCTTGAGTCGCTGCTGCTGGCGGCTCTGCTGCATGACATCGGGCATTATCCTTTTGCGCACCTCATGGAAGACCTCTACGGCGAAATCGCCGACCACGAGGAACTTATTCTGCCGATACTTAACGGTGAAGCTCAGAAGCGCTTTGCTTCGCTTGCGGAAGAAAACGCCGACAATTCGTTGGGCGAAGTCATTATGAATCGCTGGGAACTGGATGGGCTTGACGACATTTCGTATTTCGCGCACGGTGCATGTTGCGGACGCGAATATACGTCGGAAGAGAAAAGACACAAGGACCTTCTGCGCAGCGTCCTGTGCGGTCCGGTCGATTCGGATAAAATGGATTATCTGTACCGCGACTCCATTCACTGCGGCGTGCCTTATGGTCGCTTCATAGATCGTGACCGCTTTTTTCAGGCGCTCACGGTGGACAACACGCGTTACGACCGTATCGCTCTCACCGAAAAAGGCCGCATAGGAGTTGAGCTTTTCGCATATGCGCGCTCAGCCATGTTCTCGGAGGTATACTGGCATCATTCGGCGCGCGCCGTCACCGCCATGCTGAATCGCGCAATATATGAAGCCTCACGTTCCGGCGGGCCGTCAAGAGACGATATCCTAAGCCGTGTCTTTGCTCTTTCAGACGAGAACGCCGTAGAGTGGCTGTACGGCGAAGGCGGCGCAACGACACGTTCTTTATTGGGACTTCTGCGCTCGCGCAGGCTCTACAAGCGGTTGCTGGTGCTCGAATCCATTCACCGCCCTGAATTGTACCGCAGGCTCGACCGCATCAAGTGGGAAGCGAAATTCGATTTCCAGCGTTTCTGTTCCGATTTCGCAGAGCGTGTAATCGCCGCCGGGCTTTTGCCGCGCCCCGCCGGAAGAGATTTGCAGAATGCAGACATTCTAATTGATATACCGATCCGCAAGAAGGGCCTCGACAGTCCGCCGGTTATTCCCGAACATGCCGAAACCTACTATTCCGGTCACGAACGCTCGATGGTGCTGGAGGGCATAAGCTCCGACTTCGAACGCTGGGTACGTAAAATCCGCATCTTCATTCACCCTGAGATTCAACAGGCTTACATGGAAGCGAGCGGTTCCAAAATCCCCGATGCCTCGCTGCGCGGCAGCCTGCTCGATCTGCTTGAAGAATGCGCCGGACGCGAAATGGCGCGCGCCGCAGAAAACTGATTTGTTTGCGTCAGGTCTACAGGTTCAGTTCAGGCATCAGCGGCATGCACTGATTGTTCAGAAAAGCGCAGAGCAGGTAGCCGTTTTGCGGGCAATCTTCCATATCGCAATAGTTAAGGCACATGCCTTTCTCTCCCTCATTGCCTCCACCCATGCAGGTATAGCCTTCCGGGCAGGCCGGGTCGCAGTTGTCCATGGGTACGAATTCTTTTGCCATCAAGGTACAGGAATTGCCTGAGGTGTGGTAACACCATATGCCGTCTTCCGGGCAGCCTTCCACCTCGCAGTAACTCTGACAGATTACCGTGTCCGGGTTGATTAACGGGGCGCACATGGAGCCTTCCGGGCAGGGAGC
Source organism: Deltaproteobacteria bacterium (assembly GCA_029570245.1). Taxonomy (GTDB): domain Bacteria; phylum Myxococcota_A; class SURF-8; order SURF-8; family SURF-8; genus JAKQSH01. The sequence goes on from JAKQSH010000083.1 coordinate 2,774, forward strand.
GCCTGGACATTCGATGCACTCGGACGCCAGTTCATCGCACCACGAACTGGAATCGCAGGCCGGTTCGCAGGGTCCCGAACAGCTTATGTTTTCGAAGAACGGAGCGTCTTTTCCGTTCTTGTTCCAGAATGTGCAGGTGTGATTCCCGTCGCAGTTCAACGGGCAGGCGCGGCAATCGTTCATGTGGCCGATGCATAAATCGCCTTCGTTTTCACATCCGGCTGTTTTGCAGCCCTCCCAGCAGCCTTTTTCCCACGAGCAGAATTTGCCTTCCTGGCAGTCCTGGTGCCACAAGCAGGCTGGTTCCGTTTCCGGCGACGGGTTCCAGTCGCATATGAAATTCTGTGGTGCATGCTCAAGTCTTAAACCTCCGACGGCCAGCATGCGCCGGTCGAAGTGCAGAGTGATATTGATGAAAGAGCGTTCATCTGGAAGCCCGCAATGGATATTTCCCTGACCTTCGGTGAAAGTCACGACTTCGCCGCGACACTCCACGTCTCCGCTGCTTATTTTTCCATTTTCATCGCGCGGCAGCCTGAAATAGCAGAATCTGTGTTCATGCTCCCAGCCCGGAATGCCTAACGGATATGAACCGCAGTTTCTTACATAGTCGTATTCATAGCGCCAGATGCCTTCCGGCGAACAGCCGGAAATCGTTGTGACGGGGCCGCCTTCGTATTCTTCATGCGTCGCAATCCAGGCGCCTTCGAAGTTTCTCCAGTAAATGTCGATAACGCTTAATCCGGGCATAAGACGCGGAAGATGGCTGAGATCGACGGGAAGAGAGAGCGGTACGTCCCGGAGTTTATCAACATGCGGAGCTGCGATTATTCCTTCTGGAATTTCCTTCACGCCGAAAACCGCATGCCTGTCGATATGCGCCAGATCGGAAAACGGCGCGTCATGGTAGTCGGCATGAGTCGTCAATTCGATCGCATCGCCTGCATACTGCGGCTGAGTTTCGCCGCAGGCGCTGATCAGCAGCGTTGCAGCAAAAGCGCAAACGCAAAGCAACTTTTCGGCTTTCTTATTCATTTCTGATCTCTGTCAATGTAAAACCACATTTTTATTCTACCCGAAAATAATCATAAATAAATTCATATTATGGAATTTCCCAATTTTGCCGTGTGTTTTACCTACGCGGAAGTGTCCGCGTTGACCACCATGGTGAAGCGGCATAGAATAGCGGCATAGAATATTGACGGAATTTGAACAGAAAAAGGGAAAATCATGCGCAAAGACAGTGCCGAAACACGCCGTTACCGGCTGGATATGAACGAAAAGATACTGAACTGCGGCAGTCTGGAGTTTCAGCGCTTTTTCGCGCTCGATTCCGGCGCGTACCGTCCCGGAGCACTGGACGTGAAAAGCAAGGAAATGATGGGTCTGGTGGCTTCGATGGTTCTGCGCTGCAACGACTGTATTTTTTATCATCTCGACCGCTGCGTCTCCGAGGGCGTCAGTCGCGAAGAACTCCACGAAGCCATGAATATTGCCCTGATAGTCGGCGGTTCGATAGTGATTCCGCATCTGCGTTATGCCTTCGACGTTCTGGATGAACTGTTTGCCGAAAAAGAAGCAGTGGAAGACTGAAAGATTGCAATCCATGCAGATTTGATACCGGTTGACTGCGAATGCTTACAGTGTTATAACGCCGATGATAGAAAGCATGTTTATTCAACAGCCTGACCCTTGCCGAGCGGACGGAAACGGTTTTCCAGTCTGTCGTGTTAATCAGGCCGCTTCTGAAAGCGGAGTCTGAATGAAAAATTTCATTGTTGTTTCTGTGATATCGGCTTCGATGGTTCTTTTCTGTGGCTGCATCGCCGATTCGGTATGTCTTTCGGATGCTGACTGCAAAGCCCCTGAGTTCTGCGATAAAGACAGCGGAAATTGTCGTGTCGAATGCACAGATGCCGCCGACTGCGAAGGCTCCGCTTATATCTGCCGAGACAATGTCTGCGTGCTGTCCGGCGGGGCGGACGGCGACTCCGACAATGACGGCGAGTTTCCAGAATTAAGCTGTCCCGAAGACATGCTGCCTGTCGAGAATCTGTTCTGTATCGACCGCTACGAAGCCGCGCGCGCCGACGCCGCAGCCGACAATGCTGGTTCCGACAATTCCAGCGCTCCGCAATCCGCCGCCGGATTGCTGCCCTGGACAGGAATTTCTCAATCCGAAGCCGCAGCCGCCTGTACAAAGGCCGGAAAGCGTCTGTGCGGTCCGGACGAATGGTATCAGGCCTGCCGGGGGCCGCGCGGTCAGACCTACAGTTACGGACGCGACTACAATCCGCTGACCTGCAACGGCATCGACAGTTTCTGCGCCGAACCTGAAAAGGGTTGCGGAAAAAAAGAAGCCGATGCCGGAATACGCAACTTCCACATGACGACGTCGGGCGACTTTGAAGATTGCACCAACGAATACGGGGTGTTCGACATCAACGGCAATGTCTGGGAGTGGGACAGTTCACCTGAAGGCCATGGACGCGGCGGGGCTTACAATTGTATTGACTCCGAAAAACTGCACCGTTGCGATTTCATAAAAACCGACACCGGAGCGAATGCAAGTCCGAACGTCGGCTTCAGATGCTGCAAGGAAATGGAGAGCGGTAAATGAAACGGATTTCCGGTCTGATTATGGCAGTTGTTTTTATTGCTCTGTCTGCATCTTCATGTGGTGCTGAAGACGACGCCACACCTGACGGCGATTCGGACGGGGTCGATTATGAGACTTCCGCTGACGGAGATATCGACGACGAAAGCGGCGCTTCCGACAGTGATTCGGAATTTTCCGCCGATGCGGAAAATTCCGAATCAGGCGGATGCATGGGAGATATCGACTATGAAGCGGTGCGCGAAACCGACGGCGGCGAAGCCCCGGAATACGCCGACAGCGACGGAGATGCTGAAGTCGATGCCTTCGAAGACTCAGAGTCCGACGATAGTCAGCCGGATGGCGATGACGATTCTGATGCGGCGGAACACGACGTGACCGAAGAAGCGCCCGACGCCTGTCCTTCCGACATGGTGCGCATAAACAACTACTGCATAGATCGCTACGAAGCTTCGCGGCCCGACGCAGGTTCTTCAGACGCCGGAGACGACGAGTCGCGCGCGGTCAGTCGCGCCGGAGTGCTGCCCTGGTACGTCAACCCCATGAACGCCGCCCATCTGGAAGAATTCGAAGAAGCCTGCCTGGCCGCCGGAAAGCATCTGTGTACGGCTGAAGAGTGGTTCGAAAGCTGCAACGGCCCGGAAAACAGCACATATGTATGGGGAAATTCCTTCGAGCGTGAAACCTGCAACAACGTCAACACATTCTGCGACGATTACTGCATCGGCAACGGGATTCCGCTGGAAAACTGCAATCTGTCCGACAACTGCGGTTATTCCTGCGGCGCGACTTCGCGCGTCAACTGCTTTCACGTCGCGCCGACCGGAAGCTTTCCCGACTGTACCAACGCTTACGGAACTTACGACGTCAACGGCAACGTCTGGGAAGTTGTGCCGGTTGCAACCGAGGTTGATTCGCGCGGCTATATGGTGCGCGGCGGCGCCTTCAACTGCGGCGGCGCTTCAGACCGTCTGAAGTGTGATTTCAATGCCGGATGGGAGGCGCTGTATGCCGGGTTCCGCTGCTGCAAGCCGATTGATGAGGATGATGTAGAAAAATGAAGAAGCTTGTTATTCGCTCATTGATTATTGTTGCCATCGCTCTGACGGCGGCGTTTTTAACCAATCTTCTGCGACCGGAGCCGCTGGCCTGGATAGCGGGTGCGCCCTACAACATTTTCAGCGACTGTCCCGAAACCGCACAGCACGCGCTTCCGCTCAAAATCGGAAACGTTGAGCGTGAGCGCGACTTCTTCGTAGATGCGCGCAAAGCCGCCCAGTTCGAAGCCGGGCGCATTCCCGGCGCCTTTTCGCTGCCGTACGACAGTCTCTTTCCGGCAGACGCCGCAAAAGTGGACGAAATACGCGAGGCCGCAGGCGGCTGGCGCATAGTTGTATACGGCGACATGCCGGGCGCAAAGCTGCTTGCCGACGATCTGTTTTCACAGAAAGCCGGAAATGTGTATTACCTTGAAGGCGGTCTGGATGCCTGGCTCGCCGCAGGCTACGAAGTGGAGAAATAAAATGACGCCGAAGAAAGAAAAGCTCAAAACAATTCTGGCGGCAGTCGGTGTGCCTCTGCGCGTATATATCGGAGCGGTTTTCATCGCCGCCAGCCTCTTCAAAATTTACGAGCCTTACCAGTTCGCGCTGTCCGTCGCAACCTATCAGATGGCGCCGCTGCCGCTCATCAACATTTTTGCACTGGCGCTGCCGTGGGTCGAACTGGTTTGCGGCGTGCTGCTTATTGCCGGTTTCTGGACGCGCGCCAATGCGCTGCTTATCAGCGCCATGATGCTGATGTTCATCTGCGTCTTAAGCGTCGCTCTTGCGCGCGGACTGCAGATGTCGTGCGGGTGTTTCGCCTCGCAGGATGCCGCCGACGAAATAGGAGTGCATACGCTGCTGCGCGATTTCGCATGGCTGGCCGTGTCGCTGTATGTTCTGCTTTTCGACGACGGTCGTTTCGGGGCGGACGGGTTGCTTGAAAAATGGAGGAAGTCGCATGCTTAAAAAGATTCTGCTTTTTGTTGCGCTGTTTTCTGCTTCAGTAACAGCTTACGCCGGCAGCCCGGAATCCGATCCCGGCCCGGCGGCATCCGTCAAGGGATTCGAACTGCTCACTTCCGGGCAGAAAGCCAATGCGCTTGAAGTGATGAAAAGCGAGAACTGCTATTACGAGTGCAGCGACACGATCTTCAAATGTCTTTCGGCTGAGAAGAACCGCGCCGCCAGGCGCCTGGCGGCCTTTGTGGTGCGTCGTGCCCTCATGGGGCTGCCGGCGGGCGAAATCCGCGAAGATGTGCGCAGGCGCGCCGTCTCGGCCTTTCCGCCGGTTGAACACAAGTCGAAGCTCGACGGCCTGACTCCATACGGTGATCCGAATGCTCCGGTCAGGGCCGTCATTTACGCCGACTTCGAATGCCCTTACTGCGGTATCGCTTCTCCGGCGCTTAAGGCTCTGGTTGACAAGCTTCCAGGCAAACTGGTCATGTACTTCAAGAATTTTCCCATCATCTCGCACGAATACGGTGTGGAATGCGCCCGCGCTCTGCTGGCCGCCGGACGGCAGGGCAAGTTCTGGCAGATGCATGATGTCCTTTACGCCAACGCTCCGAAGTTCAAGCCCGAACAGCTGGACTCATACATGAAGCAGGTCGGTCTTGATATGGAAAAGGCGCACGCCGACATGAAATCGGCGGAACTGACAGACGAAATACGCGCCCAGAAAGAAGAAGGAATGGCTTTCGGAATGACCGGCACACCGGGAATTTTCATCAACAACAAATTGTATCGCGGCGACAAGGGCGGAGTTGAACTGCTTGACCGCATCGAAGAGGAACTGGAAATAATTGAAGGCGGTGAGTAGTTTGAAAATTCTGCGTATTCTGGTTTTTATCTGCTGTCTGTTTCTGAGCGGCGTGGCTGCGGGGCAGGAAATTGAGCTGCCGGACACGTCGGAACTCGATCCCGGCGGACGCTGCGCGTTTCTTACTGCTCGCGGTTTGTGGCTTGCTTCGCAGGGCAGAAATGACGAAGCCGAGGCGGCTTACGCTCAGGCCGTAAAAGAGGACAGCCGCTGCGCCGAAGCTTATCTGCGCATGGCCGAGATAGAACTTGAACGTGGCGAGGAGTACGAAGCCGAAACCATGCTGTCCAATGCCGCCCGCCTGCTGCCCGACGATCACCGGGCCGCTTTGCGTCTGGCCGAAATATACGTGGCCGGGAACAAGCCGGTATGGGCGCTGCGCACTCTCAACAGAATATTCGATAAAATTGCAGACGAGTCCGAAATGGCGCGCTGGAACTACCTTATGGCGCTGGCGGCTCTGCAGATGGACGACGGCGCGGGCGCGCTGAAATATATGGATGCTATGCCCCGCCGCGAAAGGAAAAACTACAGGCGTTATTACTTCTATCGCGGCGTCGCTCTTTCGAAACAGAATATGCAGATGGAGGCGCGTTCCGCCTTCAACCGTTATCTGAATTCCGGCGACGACGACGCCGCTTTCAGAAAACAGGCGGAAGAACGCATCGACCTCACTTACATGAAAGGCGGCAGGCCGCCGATTTTCGCCTTCAAGCTGGCGCTTATCACGCAATACGACAGCAACGTCGTTCAGGAACCCGAAGACGTTTCGCTTACATCCGATAATCCCGGAGCTTTTGCCGAAGTGCTGGCGCTGGACATGAGTCTCAACGTGCTGCGCATGCCCAGACATCTGCTGGGAGCCGACATGCGCGTTCTGCGCAGTTTTTACTTTTCGGAAACCGCCGACGATTTCAACCTTACGCATGTCGGGGCCGAGCCGCGTTACCGCTATCTTTTCAGCGGCGCCGGTTTCGATCAGCAGATTGAAGCCGCCTATTCGTTCAGGCTCGGCATGCTGGACGGCGGACCGCTGGTTGAGAAAGACGATTTTTACGTATACTCGGAAAGTCATGCCGGGCGTTTCGGATGGCGCATGAGCGAAATAGATTTCGGTGAAACCTACGCCGATTATCAGTTCGGCGGCAATTTCTATCATCATCTGGCGCGCAACGCTCTGGCACACCGTCTGCGTATAGGCCAGTCGTTCTTTTTTCTGAACAACAGGCTGAAGGCTTTTGCGGAACTTCTGGCGCGCTTCGAAGACGCCGAGCGCGGCGATTACGATCGCTGGGGAATCAATCCTTTTGCGGGAGTCACGGCTCTCCTGCCATACGACATCAACATTCAGGGCTGGGTGCAGTATGAACATACGGACCATTACGACTCTGATTCAAGCACAGTTTGGAACAAACGACGGCGCGACGACGAAATAGGCGCCGGAGCAGGGATAAGCCGCAGTTTCCTGGGCTGGATGGAAATCGGGCTGGATTACAACTACACCCGCAATCTGTCCACTGTGGAGCTTTACGATTATCAGCGGCATCTGGTGTCGCTCAGGCTGGCGGGGTTCTACGCATGGTGAAACACATTGTTCCGATAATATTGCTTCTTCTCTGTATAAGTGTTCCGGTTCTGGCGGCAGAAGACGGCGCGCCGGAAAAAGCCGGGCCATGGTTTGTTCTGGATGTCGGCGGGTCTGCGCAGTTTGCTCTTGCCGGTGGGGCCGGCGGGACGATCGAAGCCGGAATGAGCCTTGAGCCGGACGGAGCGCAGATCGCCACCGAAGACGGTTATGTCAGGCTTTTCAACGATCAGATGGGTTATCTGTACATCGAGTCTGACAGTAGGGTCGAATTGAGCGGCAAGGTTATTGTATACAGCGGCGTGGCGCACATGAGTTCCGCCACCGGTCGTCGTTTTCAGTTCGGAATCCCCGATGTCGCCCCCATATCCGACATGCGCGGCGGAGCGGCGGTTATAGAGCGCGACGTTTCCATGTTCTGCCTGCATCCGGCCTCCAACGCCAACACGCTTTCGGAAGAATCGGCGGCCATGTTCGAGTCTGTTGATGATTATTCGTGCTGGCAGATGAAGGATGGTCTGTGGGAGCCGGTTACGCCGCCGGAAGCGGTGCGCAATTCGCAGTTTTTATTTTCGGTGCAGGCGCTTGAAAAAATCAGGGTTGACTTTGAGCGTCTGCCGCCCTTGAAAGACGAAGGAGTTGGAGAAACGCCAGACGGCGCGGCGCATCTGGGCGCCGGCGGAGCTGCCGGAAGCGAGGCCGCTTCCGGGGGCGGGCAGTCGATGTGCCTGGATTCGTCTTCCGGTTCCGGTGCGTCCGGTGATATCAACAACGGCGGTAACGACGTGAGCATTGAGCACGGCAAGACCCGCGTTAATATTAAAGTGAAGCTGGAGGAATAAGTCATGCGCACCGCTCTGATCGTTTTCCTGGCGGCGATTCTGCTGTGTTCCTGCAGCGACAATTCGGGCGGAAACGCGCTGGTGCGGCTTTCGCTCGAAATTCCCGATGCGCCGCAGGCTAAAATTCTGGCCGACTCTCAGGAAATAAAATCCGATTATCGCATTGCGCTGCACGTTAGCGCCGATGCCGCCGATATGACAGCCGCTGTCGAAGCTGAAGCCGTTGTGACGCAGGATGAGATTTTCGACGGTTCTGTGGAGCTTGAAATGGAAGTTCCGGCGGGATCGACCCGCAGCTTTGAGGGACTGCTTTTTACGGACGATCTCAGGGCTTACGCCAGTCAAACTCCCGCTGTTCTGGATTTGAAGGAAGGTGCAAGCGTCGATCTGGAACTGACGTTGAAGCGGCTGGATGCAGGAAGTATTACAGTGAAGCTGCCGCAGACCGCCGTTGAAACTTTTTATCTTACACTTGAAGAGGAAACAAGCTCGCTGCGCATGCCTGCCGTTCTGTGTAACAGCGGCGAATGCGTATTTTCAGCAGCGCCGCTTGGACTGCGCCTTACTCCGATACTGCTGAATCCTGACGGCTCCGAAACCCGGCTTGAGACGCTGGAGCTGAGTCCCGCCGCACCGGAAGCGGAGATTAACGCGGAAAAATGAGTTGCATTCCAGCAATTTCTGCACGGACCTTAACTGCGGTAAAATAAACCGTTCCGTTGCCTGAAAAACTCCAGTTGAATCTTTGATTCGCTTCTTCATGTGAATTACCTTGACATTGATTTGTGATCTCATAGAATGACGTGTCAGTCGGTGACTGACACGTCAGTATAGTTTTCAGCGAGGTGAAGTAAATGAAAAACCATCGAATCGTTTCAGTGTTGCTGTTGGATATCTTGTTGATATTACTTTCTTTAAGCGCGAATGCGGCTCCGGCTCCGCTTGAGATTCTTCAGAAGATGGACCTGACCATCAGCGGTTTCGATGATCAGCGTATGGATGTGGATATGACGGTTATCGACACCAACGGCAGCCAGAAGTCGTATTATTATCAGGTCTATCAGAAAGGCGAAAGCCGCCTGGTCAAGATGCTTTCGGGCGAAGTCAAGGGAATGACTATACTTTCCATGAGCGCTGACCGCGTATACGTTTATCTGCCCGGTTTCAAACGCGTGCGCCGTGTCGCCGCTTCCAATCTCAACCAGGCTTTCGTCGGCTCGGACTTCACGCAGGACGACATGGCCACCACCGAATGGGCGAAGAATCACGATGGCGTAATCATCAACGAAGACGACGGGTTCTGGTATCTGCGCTGCACTCCGAAACCCGGAGAGAAAACCGGCTACAAGTATGCCGAACTCAAGGTCTCCAAGACGGATTTCCGTCAGTGGGAGGTTAAATATTTCAATGACCGCGACCAGAATTACAAGGTCATGGAAATGAGCGAAGTTTACAAATTTCCGTCGGGTGCGGTGCGCCACCGGCGCGTCACCATGCGCGACGTTCTGACTTCACACAGGACAGACCTGTTCATCCGGGACTTTGTGGTCAATTCCGGTTACAAAGACTCGATGTTCACCGTCCGCCAGTTGCAATGGGGCAAATAGACCATACCACACCTTCCTTAAAATCTCTTCTCGACACACAGGAGCCGGGCGCGAAAGCGTCCGGCTCCGCGCATTTCATGTCGCCGCAGCATTGCATGCTGATAATAAGGCGCTGCTTTGGGGCATGGCGTTTGTCTGAACTTTAATGCACACATGCAGGCTTCTCGTGCATGTAGAATACTGCAACGGAAATTATTTGTCGGTACGACCGGTCAGCCGCCCGTTTCCGCTTCTGTCGGCGGGTTTTCCGATTATCGTTCTTATCTCGCGGGCTTTTTCGGAAAGCTCGTGGCGTTTCTGCGGGGCATCCGCGTTCGAACCGAAGCGCAGCTCAAGGTAAATTCTGCTGAACTCCATCAAGGTTTCACGCAGTTGCGGGTAAAGCCGCCCGACTTCGTATGCGAATTCCAGAGCGGTCTGTGATGTGCGCCGGTTGACTGCCAGACGCGAAGACAGAAGCGCGACGATTTCCGTATACTGACGCATGGCGTTCTGCGCCTGTCTGCCGGGCTTGATACGACCGTCTGCTGTTCCGGCTTTGCCACGCAGCAACATGCGCCATGCAAGCGCGCCTCCAAGCGTCAGCAGCAGCATAAGCAGCGCCGCATCCCCCAGATGAGCACGCACATAATAACTGATGCGCTGCATGTTGAGGTTTGAAACCTGATTTCCGGTATGTCGCAGAATATCGAACTGATCGCGCAGTGAGTAAGACAGGAAATAACGTTGCCAGCGGTAGCGCATGATTCCTATGAAGTCGCTGATTTTCTCCAGCACGCCGGCAGCCGCCGAAAGTTCGAAAACCGCCGGCGGAGTGGGATCAAAGCGCACCCAGCCTGCACCGTCTATGAAGGCTTCGACCCAGGCGTGAGCATCCGAGTTGCGCACGATGTAAACGTCTTCGTCTTCGTCGTATTCACCCTGATTGAAACCCGCCACCAGAACGCTGGGTATTCCCAGCGTGCGCAACATCACTGCCAGCGCGCTGGCGTAGTATTCGCAGTGGCCCGATTTGCTTTCGAACAGAAAACGCGCCAGCGGATCGCCGGAAGGCAGTTCGGCTCCGCCCAGACTGTAGGTGTAGTTTATGCGCAGATAATCGCTGATGAGCTGCGCCTTCGCCATTGCGTTTTCTGCTCCTGACGTGATTGTGCTCGCCAGTTCCGGGATGCGGGCGTCCAGATTCTCGGGCAGGCTCAGAAACTTGTGGCGGATGCGGTTCTGATCGGCGTGCTGCACCGGTTCCTCTATGGAGAAAGTTACATAACGCTGAACAGTGCGACTTTCGTAAGGCACCGGCAGCGCGCCGGTATGTGAAAGCTTCAGGCTTTTGAAGCGACCGGCCACTGCAATCGGATAACCGTGAAAGAAAAGATAGCGGTTGTCTCCGCCTTCGAGAAACACTTCCTGACGGATGAATTTCAGCGGGCGCACGTCTATGAACTGGAAAAAGTCCCGGTAAATCGGCCTGTAATGATAACCATGATGGCGCGACATCGACCATGTGAAACCGTCGAAGCGGTCGTAAACCGCACCCTTCCAGTACAGTCTCCCGTCCGGCTTGTGGTTCGACACGTTAACCCACATGTATATGGAACGGTCAAGCTGAATCTCACCCATTTCGCCCAGCGAAACATCTGCACCGAAACCACTGGAACGCGTCTGAAAGCCGAAACCGAACTGCGCCAGCGCAGAGCCGGGACGCGGCAGAACGAAGAAAATTACCAGAGTAGCCGCCAGCACAGCCAGCGAAAGAAAAGCCGTGGCGGCAAAGTATGAAGGTTTTATTACAAGGCGCGCGGCTTCACGCTTCTTCTCAAGCGAACCCGTCGAGTTTTCGCAGGTGACTTTGAACGAGAGCAGCAGCAGACCCCACAGCGAGACGGCAATGTAAACAGCCAGAACCACGCCGAACCACAGCGTGCTGTTCAATATCGTCGCCAGAATTATCTGCGAGAATCCCAGCGCCAGCACCTGCAGATGGTCGCGGGTTTTCATTACGTTCATCAGCCGAACCACTGGCAGCAGCAGCAGCACCAGCGCCAGTGCGTCAACCATGAGAATGACCTGCGTCAGCACCAGGGCCGCCATGCCGATCATCATGCCGGTTGTGACGAGTGTCCATCCCATATCGGATAAGAAAGCCGGCTTTTCGTCGAAAAAACGCCTGAAGCCGACAACGAAGGCCGCAGCCAGCGGCGCGGCATACCACAGCGGGTAGATATCGGAAGTGAACAGCACCGCATAGCCCATGAACAGGGCGCTCATCAGGGCCAGTCTGAAATGCGTGTCCAGCGCCGTCTGAGGTTTTTTATGCGATCCGGTAAGCGCCATTTCCGTATACCTTTATTATGCGTCCGGTGTCGCCCGCAGGCTGGCTGAGTTTTTCGCCGTTATACAGCGCCAGCCTGCGCAGCTGCGCTGTCAGGTGTCCAGCACCTTCGGAGCAGCCGGAAAATTCGGAACCCAGCGCCAGCCCGAAGGGCACGCTGCTGTTCTTAAGCTGAGTCAGAAGAGAGGCGCAGATTTCCAGGCCGTATTCATAATCGGTGTCCGCGCCCGGATCGAAAGCCACCGTCACGCGCTGCAGTCTGCGCTGTTCGAACTCCTTGCGGAAAAGCCGGTCATAGCGCGCCGACTTGCGCCAGTCGATGCGGCGCACGGGTTCACCGTCCTTGAGGTCGCGCACATAAGAAATGCTGTCGCCTTCGCCCGCGCTTTCAAGCTCGCGGCCTTCCGTGCCTCTTTCAGTCGTGCGTTCGGCAAGCCAGGGAATCCGCACCGGATGGTCGCTGCGCGGCAGAACCAGCACGCTTTCGCCGCCGGGAAGACTGCGCGATTTGTCGAAAAGCAGGAACGGATATTGCGTGCAGATTTCATAGTCCGGCAGCACAGTCATACCGCGCTTCTGAAGCGAAGAGTAGGCCTCAAGACTTTTTTCTTCTCCAGCGGAAAGATGCAGCATCAGCGGTCCGGGCCGCTGTCCGAAAAGCGCGGCGTCGCGGAATCGAAAAGCCCAGGCCGCCAGACGTTTGCTTTCGTTCCTGATCTCATAGCGCACAACAAAGGGAATCCCCGCGCCGACTTCCGCAGGCAGACGGCGCTTTACGTTAATGGGGCCCAGACTGGCTTCGGAAAGAACACCCGAAGCCGACATTACCGACAACAGCGCGGCAAACAGCATGAAAAGCAGATTGTTGTCGGTGGCGTATGCGAATGATATCGTGGCCAGCATGAAGACGAAATATATCCAGCCGGCCTTGGTTGGTCTGAAACGGCGCGGCGGTGTGGCCAGGCGGCGCATTATGCCGCGCCAGCCCTGAGCGGCGTAGATGCGCCGGTAGTATGTGGGCGTGCCTTCGCCCTGTCTGCGGGCCGGGACGCCGTTGCTCACAAAGGAACCTCGATCCTGTCAAGGATGGAACGCACCAGGGTTTCCGCCTGCGGGCGCTCGAAACTGCGCAATGCGCCGTCGCCGCGCGCCACAATGCGATGCGAAAGCACCGGCACCGCCATGTCTTTGATGTCTTCGGGAATGACGTAACGGCGACCGCGCACCAGGGCTGCGGCGCGGGCGGCTTTCTTCAGCATCAACGCTCCACGAGTGGATGCTCCCATAAGCAGGCGTTCATCTCTGCGGGTGGCCTCTACTATATCGACGATGTATTCCAGGAGCGCCGGATCGAATGTCAGCGCCGCCGATTCGGCGCGCAGAGTCGCCAGATAGTCGAGCGATATCAGCGGTTTGATGTCAGCCGTTCCGCCAGTGTCTATTTCGCGCTCAAGTATCTCAAGTTCGGCGGAGCGTCCCGGATAGCCGATGGACGTTCTGAACAGAAAACGGTCGAGCTGGTTCTCGGGCAACGGAAAAGTGCCCTGCTGCTCCAGCGGGTTCTGCGTGGCTATAACCATGAACGGTTCCGGCAGTTCGTAGACTTCGTTTTCCACCGAAACCCGACGTTCGGACATGGCTTCAAGCAGCGCCGACTGAGTTTTGGGCGAAGTGCGGTTGATTTCGTCGGCCAGCACCACTCCTGCAAAAAGAGGGCCGGGTATGAACTCCATTTTCTCACGGCTGCGCGAATAAACCTGCGTGCCGATAATGTCGGCGGGCAGCGTGTCGTTGGTGAACTGAATGCGGCGGAATGAGCTTTGTATGCTTTTTGCGAGCGAAAGCGCCAGCAGCGTTTTTCCGACACCCGGCGTGTCTTCCAGCAGCAGATGCCCTCCGGCGATGAGTGCGATCAGCGCCAGTTCTACCACTTCACTTTTGCCGCGCACCAGCGATTCTATGTTGCGCCGGGCTTCTTCCAGCCTGTGCGTGTCGCCGGATTTGATTTCGGCCATGTTGTCCAGTACCATTAAAGCCTCCCGAACGAAAACGAAAAAGAAGTCCAGATGTCATGTATATTAAGATAAGTCGTTCCGGCTGCAACGCAAGCGCTTGATAAGCGGCAGCCGGCCGGGAAAAACATTAAAGCAGAGACTTAATGAAGCGCAGTGCATAAGCCGGGCGCATATGATAGCGGCGGTAAGCGCGACCCAGAAGTTTTTCCATCTGCCCGGTGCTCATGCCTGCCGGATTGTATGTTATTTTCCAGCCCGATAAATCCTGCCAGTCGTTTATTTTCATTCCGCCCAGCATGCGCTCGAAAGCCGGAGTGCCGGGACAGGGTGTAATGGGAGAAAACTGCACCGCGAAGGTGTTGAGTCTGCAGGCGTATTCTACCGTATTGCGCACGCTTTCCGGTGTTTCTCCTTCGTAGCCTATGATGTAATTCGCCACCACCCGCACCCGGTGACGGTGCAGGACTTTTATTATTTCTTCCTGATGCTTCCGGTCGGGGGGAACCCGTCCGTTGCGGCGCATCAGTTCGGCGTCCGCCGACTCCACGCCGACTTCTATTCCTTTCAGACCGGCTCCGGCCAGAAGTTCCACAAAAGCCGGATCGAGGGTGTCGGTGCGCGTTTCGATATAAAAAGGAATGCGCAGCCCGCGCTTTATCATTTCGCGTGCGATGCCTTCGCCCTGTTCACGTTCTCCGGCGAAAAGCGCGTCGCGGAAGACTATTCCTTTTGCGCCGAAGCGATTTTTCAGCAGCGAAATTTCGTCAATCACCGAGCCGACCGAGCGGTAACGGTAGCCCGGATAGACTTTCGCCGGACAGTAAGGACAGCCGAATTTGCAGCCGCGACTGGCCAGCATCGGCAGCACCAGACCGTTGGTGATGGCGCGGTAGCGGTAACGATCGAGCGGCAGGCCCTGCCAGTCGGGCAGCGGTAGCGAGTCGAGGTCTTCGGCGTAGCCGACATCGAAAATACCGGATGGTTTTTCGCCTGAAAGCAGGCGCGGCATGGCCGCTTCAATATCTCCGCGCACTGTAAAGTTGCAGCCGTCGAGGTAGGCTTCCGGGGCTGTTGTCGGCAGTACACCGAACACTCCGACGTGTGCGGCGCGGTTTCTGTCGTATATGCGGCGCAGCAGTTCACGTTCGGCGCGGTAGTCTGCGATTGTTCCCGAAAGCAGATAAAGATCGGCTTCATCCGGCGTGCTGTTGTGGCGATAAGTTACTGTCCATCCGGCGCGGCGCGCGAACGACTGCACATAGGCCAGACGCACGTTAGGCAGATAAAGCAGGAAATCCTTGAACCACTCCAGCAGGCGCAGCAGCGGGCCCTCTTTTTCGAACTCGAAAGCCGTCCCGAAACCGGCAGCCATGTCGGGCATGGTGGGTCTGCCGGGTGTCGATGCTGTGAGAAGCGCCAGATGCGGCATTGAATTCCTTTCGCTTAAAGGTGCATATGCGCGTCGTCCGTGAATACGCTCCAATATACTTCGCGCAGCTGCTTTGAGCAAGAAAGCCGCGCCTGCCGTCCCGCAATCAGTAAATCACTCCAGATTCCTTGAGCCAGCGTTTCAGGTCTTTGCGGTCGGCGCAGTACATGCGGCCTTCGCGATGCAGCAGTCCGGCGAAGCCGCTGAAGTTTCTGCGGCGCCATTCCTGCACTGTCCGTTCCGAAAAGCCGATTTCCTCGGCGATGCCGGAAAGCTTGTAGATTTTTTCATCGCCTTTAAGAATGAAATCCGCCACTTCATCATACAGAAGTTCCGCCGGGCATTGCAGCAATTCCCGGCCTTTCTGAAAAACCAGCTGCAGGTGTCGCGGCATTTCGTCGAAAACGGGTTTTTTATACATGCTGTTTTACCTCCTGCATAAATATTCAATCGTTCCAGTCGAATCCAAGCGATTTAAGAACCGGCTCCAGTTTCTGCGCAATACGCCAGACCGCCTGTTCGCGTTGCGCCTCGGAAGAAAATCCAAGTTTGCGGTATTTGCCTTTCGGCATGAAAATCATGGCCAGCTCCGGTTTGGAGCAGATTTTTTCGAGCATTTTCAACACCGAAAGGCACAACGCCGCTTCGGCCCCGATGTTTTCTTCGGTCTTTCCGGCGCGGCTGCTGCAGTCGATGGCTGGTCGCAGCATGAAATTGCCGGAGCTGTTTTCATTGTCTGAAAAGCGGCTCTCAACTTCGACCCACATGGACGCGCCATAACTGATTCTCATGCCGCCTTCGGCAAGATGTCTGCGTATCATCTTGAGTATGTCGTAGAAATCGTTAATTTTCATATCCGCATTCCTCCTCTTCGTCCTCGGACGGCATATGAGAAAGCAGACGCAGCTCGCCTTCGGGCGCGTAGTCGGAGGCCGTGCGCAGAAGCTGTTCAAGCACGCACATGGCCGACTCTTCGGCTTCGAAAGCCGCCGCCGAAAGCACGCTGAAACGGATTTCGGCGCAGTATTCGTACACGTCGAAAGCCCCGTCGTCGCCGTCCAGACCGCCGAAGAATTCATGTTCCGCCATATTGTCATCACAGTTAATATTCATAACATATCCTTTCGAGTTTACATCGTTCTACGAGTCGGCCACTTGCCGACACCTGTTTCTATATCGACACACCTGTGAGCTGTCAATGCAATAGCGCAAAGTTCCTGCAATTGCCGATAAGGCCATAACAACGCATAATTGTTAATCTTTACTGTTTTTTATCAATACATCGCGATTGATGATAATTTATGCAAATTGTTTCTAATTAGTGTTGATTGTTGATATTTTCATGTACCTGTGCTATTGAGGCTTAAGAAGTAATTCTTAAACCTACTTTAAATACAGGAGAATACCGATGCGGCAGTCGGTGCGTGACAGCTTGATTGCATCCGATAAGCTGAGGCATATCAGAGAGGCGGCGGGACTGTCGCTGAGTCAGGCGGCGGCCTTGTCGGGTGTAGCCAGATGGCGCATACAGCGCATCGAAACAGGTCTGGCCCAGCCGACGTTTTCGGATGTGATTTATCTGTGTGCGGCCTGCGGCTGCCGTCTGGAAGCCCTGCTGGATGAAGGCGGGCGGGCCGTCCTGCGGGCGGTGCTGGCCGATTCTGAAGCCGTCTCCGAAAACACATCCTCGAAATTTCTTGTGCGTCTGAAAAAGCTTATCGGCAGAAATAAAGAAATCCGTCTGCGTGTGATCGACATCTGCTGGTGGTATTATCGTATGCGTCAGAGCCTGAACGGGCTGGAAATTCCGGCGTTGGAGGTGGCGGGTGCGGAAGAATTATACGGGCATGTCGTGCATGCCTGCGCAATGGACGCCGTCGTGCGCGGCAGGCTGCGCGAAATGCTGGAGCTTTATTCTGAAAGGTAGTGAAACAATATGGAAGAAAGACGCATTGATTTTTCGAACAGTCGCGAACTGGTGCTTAAAGGAATACTCAACATCGGAGCCGCCGATGCCCGTCGTCCGTGGGTGGTGATAAGTCACGGCATGCTGTCCGACAAATTCAGCCGCAAACACTCGGCGCTGGCGGAAGCTTTGCAGACGCGCGGCTTCAATGTCTTCCGCTTCGATTTCTCCGGGCAGGGCGAATCGCAGGGCCGCCCCGATCACATCACTTTCAGCGATGAGGTTGACGATCTGCATTGCGCGCTGGATGTATGTATCCGCTTTGGCGCGCGCAGCTTCATACTGTGCGGTTCCTCCATGGGTTCCGCAGTCTCGGCCATAGTCGGAGCGCAACGCAGCGATGTCGCTGCACTGGCGCTCATGGCGACGCTCCCCGACTCTCTGCTGATATGGAAAGGCATGAGTGAAAAACAGCAGAAAGCCTGGCGCGAAAGCGCTTATCTCGAACATGACGGAGGTCGCATAAGTTTCGCCATTGTGGAAGACGCCGGGCGTTTCGATGTAGCGCGCGACCTGCTGAGTTTCCCCGGTCCGCTGCTGGCGGTTCACGGCGGGCGCGACGAACTTATTCCGCTG
The DNA here is from genome assembly GCA_029570245.1 of Deltaproteobacteria bacterium. Taxonomy (GTDB): domain Bacteria; phylum Myxococcota_A; class SURF-8; order SURF-8; family SURF-8; genus JAKQSH01. The sequence goes on from JAKQSH010000083.1 coordinate 20,611, forward strand.
AAGCTGGTGGCCGATCTGCTTAAGCGCCGCAGCGCCGAGACGCGTCTGGAAGTGCTGGAAGAAGCCGATCATCGCTTTTCGGACGACGCCGACCGCGAAAAGTTGCTTGAACTTATCTGTCGATTCATTGAAAACGCAGCGGAACTTTCATAAAAAAAGCCGCCTCAGGCGGGCGGCTTTGAAAGCTTATCTATGATTCCGTCAGAACGAGTTCTCGATGTGAACCACGATGTGATTGAAAATGTCTTCGGCCTCATGGCATATGCGCGCGACCTTGTCGCGCATTTCGGCCACGAAAGCTTCGTCCTTTATTGAAGGCAGGTTTACCAGCACATTGAAACGCGCGCCCATGATGGCTGAGCGCGCCATAAGTCCGGCCACTCCGGTGTCGGTAATGGTGTTTCTGTTGCCTTTGTGCGCGACCATGGCCGCCAGTCGCAGCACTTCGGAGGCGGCGCGCATGGTGGCTGCGGGAACCTCTGCGGCGTGCCGGAACGCCTTCTGAATGGCATCGGCGCGGATGACCTTATCGACTTCGTCCTCCTTCGGCATGCGGAAGGCTTCGATGACCCCGGAATAGGCGGCGGCGTCTTCATCCACCAGTTCCAGAAGCCGGCCGGCCAGTTTTTCGGCCTGCCTGCGGATTTCCTCCATGTCGTCCCAGACTTCTTCGTAGCCGCTTTTGCCGTGCGTCAGTTTCGCCACCATGACGACCAGCGAGGCCGCCATGCTGCCTGAGTAAGCCGCCACCGAACCGCCGCCCGGAATGGGTTCGATGCCGGCTATTTCGGTGTTGAACTGCGCCAGATTCATGTCTTTGAGCATGTGTGGAACCTCCGCTAATGCTTTGTTTTTCAGATCAGATACTCTATCACTTTTTCTCCGGCCCTGAACTCGTACAGATCGGAGAGTCCCAGACCTTTTATCGCCGCATCCATCAGAGCGGCTTCGTCATGCGCTTCCGGGGCGTAGAACTTTCCGGCCATAAGCATGGCATCCTTCGGCACCAGACCGACGATTTCTGAGCCGCCGACTTCAACTCCCAGCAACGCCGCCTCTTTCTTCACTTCTTCGTATGCGACGTGCGGCGGCGTGACGTGATAATCGGTAAGGTTGATGGAAACCTGGGTTATGCCGTGCTTCGGCATTTCAACGCCCAGCCCCTTGAAGCATCTGAGTCTGCCGGGAATACGTTGCGGCTGACCGTCTGGTCCCAGAACCTTGTTGCCGTCGGCGTCTTTAACAATGACTCCGCTTTCGCGCAGAACCCCTGCGATGGTGTTGGCGTATGCAACGTCGGTGTTTCTGATGTTGACGTTGTATGCGATCAGGAAAGGCCGCGCTCCGGTAATTATTGCGCCGGATCGTGCGTTGAATTCGTTTGAGCCGAAATCGGGCTTCCAG
>JAKQSH010000107.1 GCA_029570245.1 Deltaproteobacteria bacterium
AGAAAACGGCAAGGCAATGAACACGGCGCGCGCCTGCGCCAGAAAAACAGCTGCCGTCGAAAACAGCGCAGGAAGCACCAACGCAGGCAGTCTGTTTTTTTCAGTGTTCTTCGATAGACCAGAAATACAGAATAATGTCAGCATGCCCATTGATGCCGCAAAGGTATGATGGCGATCAAAAAAACCGAAAACGGCATAAGGTGCTGCTCTGCCGGGATTGGGATAACTTATAGGATTTGACGGGCGCATTATATCTAATCCGAAAAATGCCTGCAATATTGCATAGATGGAAACAATCGTCAGTACGCCGGATAATGCGGTGAACAGCTTTGAGGATTTTTGCAGTCTGTCGGCAGCTTCTCTTAAGGGCCAGTAGGCGACAATCGGCCAGAAGGAAGTGGAGCGCAACCAGTCGAAGGGAATGTCTGGAGCGGAAAATAAACTGAACAGAACGGCTGCAAGATAAATTAACACAGAAATATCAAGGCTGTTAAGTTTCGGTGTTCCGTTTCTGCTCCAAAGTGCCATACTCAACGCAAAACCACACAGTGCACAGATTTGCATTCCGACAAGGCTCCACGGCGCACATAGAATGAACGCAACGCATATGAAATAAACAGCTTTTTCCGCTTTGCCGATTCTGTTCAAAAGCGTATCTGCTCCTGTTCCGGGACGTTTTCTATTTCTTTGTACCAGTATTGTCTGTGTCAGGCAAATTGCCGGAAACAGCAGAGCAGACATTTATGTCACTGTGTGCCACAAAAACTGACAAGCTGGATTGACAATTTCTTAAGATGTGTTAAATTCTTAAGTGAAATCAAATGTGTTTCTTTGGCACAACCTTTGCTTTTAATGGTTTGCAGGAAGTAAATAACATCATTCACTGGAGGGATGAACATGTATAAATATCAATGGATGTTGAAAACAGCGATGCTGCTTTTGTTATTGGCGGCATTGAGCGGCTGCTGGGGTTCGTCGGACGATGGTGTAAACTCCGAGGACGGTGACAGCAGTGCTGACGGAGATGAGAATGCCACAGATGGCGACAGCACGCCTGACGGAGATGAAAGCGGTGAGCCTGGCCAGTTCACCTCTGCCGGTGGAAATGGCGACAGCCGATACGGCGGAGACGCCGAAGCCGGCGAGGGAGAGGGTGAGGGCGAGGACGAAGGAGATGACGACGCCGGTCGTGAAATTGTGGAAGCCGATATCTATAAGGTAATCGGTGACAAGCTTTATGTTCTCAATTCCTATCGCGGTCTGGCGATTATCGACATTGCTGACCCAAGTAAAATAAGTATCGTGGGCCGTTTGCGGTTTTCTGGTTATCCTCGTGAAATGTATGTGGAAAACGGCATTGCGGTAGTTCTTTTGAGCAGCGTTTACCATGAAATTGATGGAAACGGCGTTGTCTCCAGCGAAGTCGTTACTGTCGATGTCAGCGACCCGACCTCTCCGGCGCTTATCCGCCGCGCCATACTTGAAGGCGAAATCGCCGACACCCGTCAGGTCGGCAATGTGGTCTATGTGGTTTCAAGCGAACAATACTGGTGGAATTACTGCGAAAACAGCCAGGAAGGCTACAACCAGGTCGAGATTCTCTCGTTGAACATAGAAGACCCTGCCAATGTTTATGTGGCCGACCGCGCATCGTTCGAGGGCAATGGATGGAGCGTATATGTCTCTCAGAATGCTATTTATGTCGGCACCAACACTTACTGGTGGTCGAACGAAGGCGAAGGTCCAGGATTTACCTACGTTGACATTTCCGACCCAGACGGACAGATCGTGATTCGTGACCGGGTTGAAACTGCCGGATACATCCAGGATCGCTTTAAAATGAACGAAAACGGTAATGTTTTCACCGTTGTTTCCTGGGAGTGGGAAAACGGCATGCCCACGGTGGTTGAGACTTTCGATGTTTCGAATCCCGATCACATCATAAGGCTCGACAGCGAGACGGTTATTGACAATGAACAGCTTTATGCCACCAACTATGACGGCGAACGCCTTTATGTGGTGACTTATGAAGTTGTCGATCCGCTCTTCGTGGTTGATCTGAGCGACCCGAACCAGATTGCGGTGCTGGGCAACCTCGAAATTCCCGGCTGGTCAACTCACCTTGAACCGCGCGGCGAACGTCTACTGGCTGTCGGCATCGACGATCAGAACAGCTGGCGCACCAAGATTTCCCTCTTTGACGTGGCCGATCCTGCCAACCCGGCTGAACTTTCGACAGTTATTGTTGGAACTGAAAACAGCTATAATTACTCTGAAGCCAATTACGATTGGAAAGCCTTCAAAATTTTCGAAAACCTCGAAGTGCCGCTTATTCTGGTTCCATCGCGCGGCTACTCCGATAACTGGGGCAAAGTTACCGATCAGCTCAATCTTGTCGACTGGACAGACGACAAGCTCACCGCTCGCGGTTCCGTCGTAAGCCAGGGTTACGTAAGGCGCGGAGTTGTGATCGGTGATTATCTGGCTTCCATTTCCGAAATGGAAGTGCAGTTCGTCGATTACTCCAATCGTGACAAGCCTGAAGTTCTTTCCTCGGTACGCGTTGCAAACTACACCGGCCAGATTTATCCCTGCGGCGGCGCGCTGTGCGACACCGGCAATGTTTATTACGACGGTACGCTGCGCCTGCGCACCTTCGATCCGAACAATCTGGGCGACGAAGCCGCTTGGGAAAGCCAACCGCTCGATCAGGACCTGGGTGGTTATTACTGGAACAACTGGTTCCTGTCAGCCGGAACAAAGAGCTATCTGCTGAACAACTCCTACAATTATTATGAAGACGAAAACGGCAGCTGGCATGAGGAAATCAACACTGTAATCAACGGCTTCGATACAAGCGACGGACTCGATCCCAAACATCTCGGTTCGCATGTGATTGAGTGGAATCAGGACAGTTACTGGTGGTATAACGGTGTGCTTTCCATGACGGAAAACGCAGTTCTGGGAATGAGCCAGACGTACTGGGACAACTCGGACCACTACAGATACAAAGTATTCACGGTTGATGTCTCCGATCCGAATAACCCCGGCGATGTTCAGGAATTCGACGATTTCTATCCGCTTTTCGGCTACTACTACGGATTCAAGATCATAGCCAACGGTTCCAGTTTCTGGCTGCCGACCTGCGAGAATGCCGGGACTGACAAAAATGATCTGCCGATTCTGCGCTGCTATGCACTCGAACTCAACGCATCCAATCCCGATGAACTCACAACCGGAGAAAAGATCAACATTCCGGGACAGCTCATCGGCATGAGTGAAGACGGCAGCATAATGTACGCCGTTGACCGTCAGTACCTCGATCCTGAAGACATCAACCCCGACGATTATTATTACAACTACACCTACACTCTTGAAATTCTCAAACGTGTTGACGGCGGCGTCGTAAGGGTCGGTCAGTATCCCGTCAACGAGCCCTTCAGCTATGAAGGCTACTGGTGGGGCGGATATTGGGGTGAAGAGGATGCTGTTGAGAGCGAAGGCATGCCGGTTTCTCCAAGGAACGCCAAGGGCAAAGTTCCTGAGGCGGCAGATGAGGGAGAGGGAGAAGGCGAAGGAGACGATTCGGGAGAAGGAGAGAGCGAAGGAGAGGGCGAATACGACAACAGTTACAGCTACAGCAGCACCAGTTACAGCATCGACGACGCTTATGTGTATCTCAAGGAATATTACTACTATCAGGACAGCAATTACGACTGGTGCGACACCGACACCTTCGGTTGGGGTCTTAAGATTCGCATTATCAATGCCGCTACCGGTCAACAGGTGGGTGATGTTCTTGACCTGCCCGGCGCCAGCTATTCCACGGCGGTCAACGGCGGCGGTATTGTGGTTAACAAAATGGACAAAGCATCCTATTACAGCTACTGGTTCAGACCCGATATGCTGTACGTAGGACGCGACGGCAAAATTGTTGACGCCACTCCCGAAACGCTCAGCGACAGCTACTATTACGGTTACATTTACGGTCAGCCGGTGCGCATGGGCGACGATCTCTACATGAGCTTCGGCTGGGACGGTATTCAGAAGGTATCTTTAAAATAGGTGACAGACAGAAAAGGTCGCGGAGAACGGCGGGAGGCGTAATGCTTCCCGCCGTTTTGCATATGGATTTGTTTACATCCTCGCGGCTTTCGGTTAATATGTGCGACATTTGAATGCCGTATGTTTTCTCTTTCATGGAAGCCGATAAAAATGAATAATTTCAAGCTTGAAAACCACCCGTTGTATAAAGGCTCAAAAGGGCCGTTGCTGTTTATCATCATGGACGGTGTCGGATTGTACAGAGGGCGTGCCGATGGCTACGAAGGCAATGCCTTCGATCTGGCCCGAACTCCGGTGCTGGACGGCCTGATGAAGAACGAGCCGCTGTTTACAAAGCTCAAGGCGCACGGTTGCGCGGTCGGTATGCCCTCCGATGAAGACATGGGCAACAGCGAAGTCGGACACAACGCCATCGGTGCCGGGCGTGTTTTCAGTCAGGGCGCGCAGCTGGTGCTTGACTCCATCGAAAGCCGTGCACTCTTTGAAGGCGCGACATGGAAAGAGCTTACCGGCAATGTGCTTGAAAAAGACAGCGCGCTGCATTTTATCGGGTTGCTTTCGGACGGCAACGTTCACAGTCACATCGATCACCTTTTCGCCATGATCGACGAAGCCGCCGCACTTGGAGTGAAAACACTCTACGTACATACGCTTTTCGACGGACGCGATGTCGATGAAGTTTCAGCGCATGTCTATCTTGAAAAGCTTGATGCGAAACTTGCATCATACCGCGCCGCAGGCAAACGCTACCTTGTGGCGTCCGGCGGCGGGCGCATGACGGTTACCATGGATCGTTATGAGGCCGACTGGAGCATCGTTGAACGTGGCTGGAAAGCGCATGTTCTGGGCGAAGGTCGCAGTTTCCCGGACGCTCGTACAGCTCTGGCTAAGATTCGCGAAGAAAGCGGTGCAATCGACCAGTTCCTGCCCGAATTCGTCGTTGTAGAAAACGGAGCGCCGGCAGGGCCAATAGTTGACGGCGACAGCGTGATTTTCTTTAATTTCAGAGGCGACCGCGCCATTGAAATCAGTCGCGCTTTTGATGAAGAACATTTCGATAAATTCGACCGCAAACGCTATCCCAAAGTGCTTTACGCCGGAATGATGCAGTATGACGGCGACCTGAAACTTCCTCGCCGCTTCCTTGTCAATCCACCGGCAATCAGACGCACCATGAGCGAATATCTGGCAAACAACGGCGTTAAACAGCTGGCCATTTCCGAAACGCAGAAATTTGGACATGTAACGTATTTCTGGAACGGCAACAACTCCGAGAAATTCAACAAGGAACTGGAAACATGGATCGAAATTCCATCCGATCGCATATCTTTCGAGCATGCCCCGGCCATGAAAGCGCGAGAAATTACCGAGCGTGTTGTTGAAGAACTGAAAAAGGGTGAGCAACGTTTCATTCGTCTGAATTTCGCCAACGGCGACATGGTCGGTCACACCGGAAACCTGTCTGCCGCCATAGAGGCCATGCAGGTTGTGGACGAATGCGTCGGTAAACTGCTGGCCGAGGCCGCGAAAGTCGAAGCTGCGGTAGTGATTACTGCCGATCACGGCAACTGCGATCAAATGTACGAGATCGACAAGAAAACCGGCTCTGTGAAGTTCAAAAAAGATGGAAAGCCCATGCCGAAAACCAGCCATACGCTTTCACCGGTGCCGTTTTTGGTGCTTGGGCCGGACAAAAACCGTTTCGAACTCAACGATGCGGTGACAGAGCCCGGCCTTGGCAATATCGCTTCAACGCTGTTGAATCTGTTGGGATATAAAGAGCCGGAAGATTATCTGCCGGGACTTCTGAAATTCAAGGGGTAAAAGATGCCTTCAAAATCGCGTTCGAAGAGATTTGACAAAAGCGCCGAATTCGTGCTGGGGATGGACGGCGGCGGCTCGAAGACCATCTGCGCCATAGCCGACGCCGACGGAAACGTCGTCGGAGTCGGTCACGCCTGTTCCACCAACTTTCAGGCTGTCGGCAGATACAGCGCAGCCGAAGAAGCAGGTAAAGCTATCGACGCCGCAGTGAAGGCTGCCGGCATTTCGCACGATCAGATCGTCAGCGCCGCATACGGTGTGGCAGGGGCAGACCGCGAAGCCGATTTCGACACCGTGGTTGAGCTTATAAGTCCTGTCAATCCTGCCGGAATGTGGCTTTTGTGCAACGATACTACAATCGCTCTGAGGGCTGGAACAAACGACGGAATCGGACTTGCTCTGATCTGCGGTTCGGGCTCCAACTGCATCGGCTTCAACTCCGAAGGTAAAGTGCATAAAGTGGGCGGTTACGGGCATTTTTCAGGCGATGTCGGTTATGGCGAAGACCTGGTGACGCGCGCGCTGGTTGAAGTGACTCGTTATCTGGACGGCCGCGGCCCGAAAACAATGATGAACGAAGCATTCTGCAAGGCACTTGGAGTTGAACATGTTGAAGACATAATCGAACGCTGGTTCCCGGATACGTACAATCCGATTGAACTCAAGCGTTTTGCACCTGTGGTTTTCGACTGCGCTAAAAAAGGCGACCGTGTAGCCATCCGCCTGCTCGAAAAACTGGGAGATCAGCTTGCTTATAACGCTGTTACCGCACTTAAAAATCTTTTCCCTGACCGCAAAGAAAAAGTCACTGTCGTACTGGGTGGTTCGATATTGCAGCATTCAGACCCGCCGATTTACGCCGAGCGCATCAAGGCCGCAGTATTGAAGCTTTATCCGAATGCAGACATCGTGCGCCTGAAACAGGAGCCCGTAACCGGCGCTGTGCTGTTCGCGCTTGATCTCATGCACGGCAAGGCCGGAAAAACACGCACCGCCAGCGTGCATCGCAGTTATGCTCAGGCGCGCCAGATAGGAACAAGGAACATTTGACAGATGCCGTGCTGCGGAGTTGCAGATTTCCCGATAAATGACGCCATGCGTATTCTGGCGGAAGAAGTGCGGGCCTACGATGAGCCGATAGTCACGCGGCAGGTGCGCGAAAAACGCGATCCTTACAAGGTTCTGATTTCGACCCTTATTTCTCTGCGCACCAAAGATGAAGTAACCCGCGCCGCATCCGAGCGTCTTTACGCTATGGCGGACAATCCGCATGACATGCTGCGTCTGACGCAGGAAGAAATAGAGAAGGCGATTTTTCCGGCTGGTTTCTTCCGCAATAAGGCAGTGAATATCATTGATATTTCACGACGGCTGGTTGAAGAATTCGCCGGAAAAGTGCCGGACGATATTGACACTCTGCTCAGTTTCAAAGGCGTAGGGCGCAAAACCGCAAATCTGGTGCTGACTCTCGGATTCGCCAGGGCGGGAATCTGCGTTGATACTCATGTTCATCGTATTACAAACCGCTGGGGTTACGTAAATACCGGATCGCCGGACGAAACTGAAATGCGCCTGCGCGAAATTCTGCCGCCTCAGCACTGGATTCCCATAAATGATTACCTGGTAACATGGGGCCAGAACGTATGCAAACCGGTTTCGCCGTGGTGCAGCCGTTGTGCGTTGTCGAAAATATGCGCCGCAGTCGGTGTGAAAAAAAGCCGTTAGCGCAGGTGGCGCCGCCGTCCTATCTGATGTAGAATGCTTTTCACCATGCGCCCGTAGTTCAGTGGATAGAGCACTGGGCTTCGAACCCAGGGGTCGCAGGTTCGAATCCTGCCGGGCGCGCCAGTAATCTTTGAAAATCCCGCCTTTTTCCGGCGGGATTTTTTTGTGAAAATAATCCATTATAATTAAGCCTATAGGCGCCGTTATGACAATGTCGTGACAATCGTGACAAACCTGTGATGTTCTGCGGTGCTGCCGACGATATATTTATGCTCAGCAGAGATAAACAAAGGAGCAGAAATGAACGGAAGAGAAAGATTTCTGGCGGCATTGAGCTTTGAAAAAGTGGATCGTCCTCCGCTCTGGATAATGCGCCAGGCCGGACGTTACCTGCCCGAATACCGCGCCCTGCGCGAGCATCACAGTTTTGTCGAAATATGCAAGACGCCGCAACTCGCCATAGAGGCGACAATGCAGCCGATCCGCCGTTTCGGTTTCGATGCCGCTATTGTTTTCAGCGACATTCTTTTCATACCGGAAGCAATGGGGCAGAAACTAGAATACCCGGAAAGCGGTCCGCATCTGGAGCCTCTTATCGAGACTCCGCAGCACCTTGATCTTCTGCGCCGCCCTGATGTTAAATCTGAATTGGCCTTTGTGGCTGAAGCAATCGCCGGGCTGCGTCGGGAACTGGGTTCTGAAACGGCGCTGATCGGTTTTTCGGGCGCTCCGTTCACTCTGGCGCATTATATGATTTCCCCCCGGTCCGGTCGGGACTTCACCGCCGTCAAGCTGTTTGCATACAATAATCCTGAAGCATTCGAAATCCTTATGACGGGGCTGACGTGGACAGTTCTGGACTATCTGCTGATGCAGTTCAATGCAGGAGCCGATGCAGTGCAGATATTCGACAGCTGGGGCGGCGAACTGTCGCCATTCGATTATGAAATGCTGGTGTTGCCGTACCTGCGCCAGCTTGTGGGGCGTCTGCAGGCTTTCGGCGCGCCGGTGATTTATTACGTCAATGGAATCGCAGGAATCGCAGAGGCTGCGGCTTCAACAGGCGTGGATGCGCTGGGCGTTGACTGGCGCGTCTCGCTGGCCGATCTGCGAAAAATGCTCGGCGCTGATACCGTTCTGCAGGGCAACCTCGATCCGGCGCTGCTGTACGCGCCGCGAGAAACAATTATATCGCGTGTGCATGACATGCTTGATGAAAGCGGTGGGCGCGGCCACATCGTAAATCTGGGCAGGGGTATCACTCCCGATGCGCCGCTGAGCGGTGTCGAAACGTTGATTGACGCCGTAAAAAGCTGGAGGGCGTGATGCTCGGAACTTCCCAGAAAACCGGTATTGTGTCGCCGCGCGATATTCCGCCGGAACTGCTCGAAAAATACAGTCGTCAGGGGCCGCGCTATACAAGCTATCCGACGGCGTTGCAGTTCAATGCCGAATTCGACCGCGAAGCCATGCGTGAGCAGTGGCTGAACTCCGACAGGGGAAATCCTCTTTCTCTTTATGTGCATATTCCATTCTGCGCCAGGCGCTGTCTATATTGCGGATGTCACACCGTTATAGGCGCGCGTGACGACGGCAAGCGTCGCTATGTTGATGCTCTGCTGGATGAAATGAAAACAGCTTCTTCGTTGCTGGGTGAAATGCGGAACGTGCGTCAGCTCGCCATTGGCGGAGGAACGCCGACTTCTTTACCGCAGGCCGAAATGGCGCGACTTGTTGATGGTATGCGGCAGCGTTTTAATTTCGAGTCCGGCGGCGAGCGCTCAATTGAAATCGACCCGCGTTCTGTTGATGCTTCTTATCTCGATCTGCTGCTTGAACTGGGTTTCAACCGTTTCAGTTTCGGTCTGCAGGACCTTGAGACTGAAGTCATGCGAATGATCGGTCGTGAGCAGGACGAGGAACACATCGGAATGCTGCTTGGCCGTCTGCGTTCGCGTGGAGTGACGGCGATAAATCTCGACCTTATTTACGGGCTGCCCGGACAGAGTCCTGAAAGCTTTGAACGCACTCTGTCGCGCGTTATAGATTTTGCACCGGCGCGGCTTGCCGTTTTTGGTTATGCGCATGTTCCATGGCTGCATCCGCATCAGCGCGCGCTCGAAAAATACCAGCGTCCCAGTCCGGCGGAGCGTGCCGTACTGTTCGATATCGCTTATCGCAAACTGCTTGAGGCCGGCTATCGTCATGTCGGCATGGATCATTTCGCACTGCCTTCAGACGAACTGGTCGTCGCACTCGACGCAGGACGCCTGAGTCGCAACTTCATGGGCTACACCACGCAACGCGGCCTTGATCTGGCGGCTTTCGGTTCATCGGCGATAAGCGGTGTCGGGAATGCCTACGTTCAGGACGCAAAAGACGTTGAAGATTATATGGCGCGTGCTTCTGCGCGTGAGATGCCATGGGATCGCGGTCTTTTAATGAGCAGTGATGACGTGATCCGGCGCGATCTGATAATCGACATGTTCTGCAACTTCAGGATAGACATCACCGAATTCTCACGCAGGCATGAAATTGATTTCCATTCGTATTTCTCCCGCGAACTGCAGGAGCTTGAATCATTCGAACGCGACGGTCTGCTTGTTGTCGGGCATGATGGAATCTCACTGAAAACGCTGGGGCGCTTTTTCGTGCGCAACGTATGTATGGTCTTCGATCTCTATCTTGAAGCGCAAACTGGAACCTCGCGGTTTTCACAGACAGTATAGGGAGCTGCCATGAATACGGCGGATAACGACAATTTCGGAGTGCTGCTGATAAACATGGGCGGACCGGCCGATCTGGACGGAATTGAGGATTACCTGTTCCGCCTGCTGTCCGATCCGATGCTGGTGCGCATGCCGCTGCCGCTCTTCGCGCAGCGCATCTGGGCGCGCCGCATAGCGCATATACGCGCCGGGCGCGTGCGACCGCGTTATGAAGCCATCGGCGGTTCCTCCCCGCTGCTCCAGCACACGTTCGAACAGGCTTCGGCTCTGGAAAAGACACTTGGTATTCCGGTTGAAGTCGGCATGAGCTACAGTCCGCCTTTCGTATCCGATGCGATGCAAACTCTTGCAGGACGCGGCATCAGGCGTGTCGTCGCATTGCCGCTTTACCCGCAGTATTCCGGTTCAACGTCCGGTTCGGCGCTGGCGGATGCGCGGAAATGTGCCGCTGCTGCGGGGGTTGAGCTTCTGGAAATACAGAGCCATCATAACAACGGTGGATTTGCTTCGGCCCTCAGCGGAATGCTGCTTGAATATCTTCCGCTGAAATCCGAAGGAAAAACGCATGTACTGTTTGTCGCACACAGCCTGCCGGAGAAATACATCCGTCAGGGAGACCCTTATCAGACACAATTGCTCGAAACCATGCAGGCTGTAAGTGTAGCCATTCCCGACGGCGTATCGCACAGTATTGCGTACTCAAGCCGCATGGGGCCGATGCGCTGGCTGGGGCCGAGCGTTGAAGAGGAAATTGAGCGTCTGGCTTCGGAAAATGTTGAAACTCTGGTAGTGCAGACGCTGAGCTTTGTCAGCGAGCATCTTGAGACTCTATATGATCTGGACATGGAAGCCGCAGGCTGCGCCCGCCAATTCGGCATTAAAAATTTCATTCGAGTGCCTGCCGTGGGCTCGCACACGGAATACATAAGCGGGCTGGCTGACGCGGTTCGTGTAACCGTTGAGAAAGGGGAAGCGGGCAATGACTGATGTGATAATTGTCGGGGCCGGCATATCCGGGCTGGTGGCAGCCTGGCGTCTGGAGCAGGAGGGACTGAATGTCGTACTGCTGGAGGCGTCGTCGCGCACGGGCGGAAACGTCGGCACGCTCAGCCAGGACGGCTGTATGATGGAACTGGGGCCTTACAGTTTTCCGGCTTCCGCAGATGCGATGTGGCGTCTGGTCGAAGACCTCGGCATAGAATCTTCAGTTGTTCCTGCGCGTTCGGCAGCCGACAAGCGCTACATATTCCGCGATGGTCGCCTGCATGCTCTTCCGATGAGCCTGCGCGATTTCATCGCCACACGGCTGCTGAGTCTGCGCGCCAAGCTGCGTCTCATGCTTGAGCCGTTCATTCCCGGTGGAGCCAGAGAAGACGACACCGCCTGGGAATATTTCTGCAGGCGTTTCGGCGTGGAAGCCGCAACATACATCATGGGGCCTTTTGTTTCGGGCATTTACGCCGGCGATGTCAGGCGACTCGGCGCTCGCGCGGCTTTTCCGAAATTCTGGGGATTTGAGCGTGACAGCGGCAGCATGATTCTGGGCGCAATGAAATACATGCGCGCCAAGAAGAAACGTCTGGCGGCTGAAGGTCGCGTGTTGCACAAGGGGCTTTTCGGATTTGAAGGCGGCATGGGCAGTCTTACCGGCGCATTGAGCTCAAGAATCAGAGGTCGAATTGAACTGAACAGCCGCGTCTTGAAGGCTGACCGCATTGGTGGTGTGTATCAGATTGAAACCGGACGCGAGCGTATTTCGGCTCCGTCCCTGCTGTTGGCCGTGCAGCCGCATGATGCCGCAGCACTGCTGGAAAATATTCTGCCGAGTGTCGCTCCGCTGCTGAGACGTATTCCGATGGCGCCGGTGACGCTGGTGCACTGGATTCCTGCGGAGGCTGACGCCGGACTTCTTCCGCCCGGATTCGGCTTTCTGGTGCCGCGTCTTTACGACGTACGCGTGCTGGGAACCGTGATGGCTTCGGAGGTGTTTTCCGGGCGTGCGCCAGAAGGCCGTCAGCTGTTCACTTCATATTACGGCGGCGTTCTCGACCCGGAATTCATGCAGCTGTCTGACGACGAAGTTCTCAAGCGTCTCGTGCAGGATCATACCATTGTTGCAGGACGCGAAATGCATGAACCTGCTTTTGTGAAAATCATGCGCTATCAGAGTGCCATACCGCAACTTGCGCCGGATCACCCTGAAATCATCGCCGATGTGCGCAAGCTGCTGAGTGGCGCACCCGGACTTGTACTGGCCGGCAATTACCTTTCGGGAGTGGCGATGAATGCCGCTGTTGACAGCGGCTATGCTGCTGCGGAAGAACTGCGTGCCTTTCTGTCAGGAGCAAATCCGGCTGAAGCCAGAGCCGCGTCCTGAAAGGCGCTGAAGCATGTCGAATCGAACTGCATATACTATTCCTCTGCTTGTGGTCGGCGGTGATTTCCGTATGGCTTCCGCGTCGTGGCGGGCTGCGGCGGTGCTCGGAGACGACGAGCGCAGAGACCTTGCCGCCGCACTGCGCAGAGACGAACCGGAACTCGGATTCTGCGCCATAGACACCTGCAACCGCACCGAATGGATTGTGTCCACGAAGCAGCCGGCATGGATAGGAGAAATACTTCGCGCCCGCATGCTGCAACGCTGGAAGACATCCTTCCCGGACAGTCGCAATATCCCGGAACCTTATATTCATGTCGGCCATGACGCCGTCCGCCATATTCTGCGCGTCGCCGTGGGGCTCGAATCATTCGTCGTGGGCGAGGCGCAGATATCCGGTCAGTTCAATCGTGCGCTTGAACGTGCAAGGGCGGAGCGGACTTCTTCGGCGTATCTCAATCGTCTTGGAATCATAGTCGGTCATATGGTCTCCGACTCCTGCCGGATCGGGTTCCAGAACGATCAGTATCGCGGTGTGCATGGGATTGCACTTGATTTTCTGCGTACCAGATTCGAGAACGACGATTCCGCAAAACGCGTGATTGTCTTCGGTATGGGCGAGATCGGTCGGCGTATGGCTGCGTCCATTGAGGAACTTACCGCATGGAAAGTTCTGCGGGTCAACCGCACAGTAGACGATGCGCATGCTCATCATTGGCACGCCTGCGGGCGACTGCCTGAGCTGCTGCCAGTTACGGATGCACTGGTGCTGTGCAGCGGAGCACGTCAGCCGGTTTTGCGTCTCTCTGAAGTGGCTGCAGGTGTCGGTGCAAGAGCTTTCGTTACGCTTGATCTCGGTATTCCGCCGCAGCTTGAAGCGGATGTCTGCGTTGCAGGCAATCTTGAAACCTATGCGCTTGACGATCTTATGTCCATAATGGTCAGGCAAGAGCCGGGGGGGCGTGAAGAGGTAGAGCGCCTGCTGGATGAGAGCGTGCGACTGTTCGACCGCTACTGCCGGGAAGGTGATCTGGTCGGACTGCTTGACAATACGCAGAAAAGACATGAAATATCGGTCAGAAAGCTGATACCGGAGTTCGTCGCATCCAATCTGTCGGCTCTGCCGGATAAGGAAAAGCGTCGTGTTGAAGAACAGTTGAAAAAGCTTTTCCGGGATTACGCCAACGACATATTCAGGTCGATACACGAACTTTATGATGCGGGAGAAGAAGACAGGTGAGTTCAGAGAAAAAAGCTCTTATAATAGGCACACGCGGCAGCGATCTCGCTTTGTGGCAGACTCGTCACGCAGCGGCCATGATTAAGGAAAAAACCGAAATACGCATCGTGCGCACTACAGGCGACCGCGTTGTTGATCTGCCGCTGCATGAAGTCGGCGGGATGGGGCTTTTCACAAATGAAATAGAAGCATGGCTGAAAGACAGGCGTATTGACCTGGCGGTGCATTCGCTGAAAGACCTGCCGGTGTTGCAACCGCCCGGAATGCACCTTGGCGCAATTCTTGAGCGTGGCCCGGTTTCCGATCTTATTCTGGTGCGTGAAGATTGCTGTGACGAAAGCGCTCCGCTCATGCTCAAAGCAGCCGCATCGGTCGGTGCTTCATCGCTGCGGCGTCAGTCCATGTTGCGTCTTCATGCTCCACAGGCGAAGGCCGCTTTTATTCGCGGAAACGTTCCGACGCGGCTGGATAAGCTTCGTCGCGGCGAGTACGATGCGATCATAATTGCCCGCGCCGGGATTGAGCGTCTGGGGCTGGATTTCTCGCCTTTCAAGGCTTTCGAACTCAATCCCCAAATATGGTTGCCCGCTCCGGGGCAGGGTGCAATCGCCGTTGAGGTTCGCAGTGACGACGAATGCACGCTCGCGAGCGTCGCATCTCTGGACGACGCCGCTACTCGTGCTGCCGTAAATATCGAACGCGGGCTTCTTGATTATTTCGGCGTCGGATGTCACGCGGCTTTCGGCGCTGCAGCGGAACTATACGGCGAATTGTTCAAGGTCAGAGTCGGAATGGAACTTGACGGAATCTGGCGCAGCGTTGAAGTTGAAGGCAACAACATCTCTGAGGTGCCGCGTATGGTTAAAGAAAAATTCGATCACGCCGAATTTGCGGCCATCAAGGAGGACAAGTGGCTTCTGCGTCCTTACAGACCGTGATTCTCACTCGTGAAGCGGAGGATAATGCGGAACTGGCAGCGCTGCTGTCTGATGCTGGATTCGCAGTCGAACAGTATCCGTGCATCGAGACTCATTATCTGCGCTCGCCTGCGCCGGACTTTTCTGTTTATGATGCGATTGTATTTTCAAGCCGCAGAGCCGTGCGCGGAGCTTTTATGAATGCTGATGCGAACAGTCTGAGTTCTCGAACCCTTGCCGTTATAGGAAGCGGCGGAGCCAAGGAACTTGAACTCTACGGTCAGCATGCTTCCATTATCGCCGACCCGCCTGACTCGGCGAGTCTGGCCCGGCGGCTCTGCGCCATGTCCGGGGCTTTTCGCAGAGTGCTCAACATTCGCGGAGACCTTGGCTTGAACACTCTGCGCGACAGATGCACCGGAGCCGGGATTGAAGTCAGCGACTGGATTGTCTACCGGAATGTTGCGCCTAAACTGGCGGCATTTGACGGTCAGGCTGATTATGTCGTGTTCGCCAGTCCTTCTGCCGCCGACAGATTCTCCGCAGCGAATCCAGGTTTGCTCCATGAGATGCGCTGTGTTGCAATCGGTCCGACTACGCTGGCGGCGCTTGAAAAACTTGACGCTTCTTCGGTCCGCATGGCGCGCGGCGTTGAGGCGAATGACATACTGGAATGTCTGTTGGAGTGGAGGAGCGAAAATGAAACGCAATTATGAGCGATCGCATGAATTGTATGCCCGTGCAGTCAAGCTGATGCCCGGCGGAGTCAACAGCCCGGTGCGGGCGTTCAAGAGTGTAGGGGGGGAGCCACTGTATTTCAAAAGCGCTCGCGGCTCGCGCTTTACTGACGAGGATGGAAACGAATTTGTCGATTTCTGTCAGTCGTGGGGTCCGCTGATTCTGGGGCATTCTGACGAAAGAGTTGTGGAAGCCGTCAGACGTGCGGCCTTCGACGGGCTGTCGTATGGAGCCTGCCACGCCGGAGAGATAGAGCTGGCAGAACTTGTTCTGCAGGCCATGCCGGAGTTCGAGCGTGTGCGCTTTGTCAGTTCCGGCACTGAGGCGGTAATGACTGCGCTGCGTCTGGCTCGCGGAGTCACCGGTCGTTCGCACATTCTTAAATTCGAAGGCGGTTATCACGGACACAGCGACGGGCTGCTGGTCAAGTCCGGCAGCGGGCTTGCTACGCTGTCCATCGCCTCCAGCGCCGGCGTGCCGGATGAGATTGCGCGTACAACGCTGATTGCTCCATTTGACGACGAAGATGCCGTGAGTGAAATATTCCAAAAGCACGGCGGCGACATTGCAGCCATAATCATTGAACCGCTTCCTGCCAATAACGGACTGCTTGAACAGCGTCTGGAATATCTGAATTTCCTGCGCGAGATAAGTCGTCGATACGGCAGCCTGCTTATTTTCGACGAGGTTATTTCGGGCTTCCGTTTCCGCTTTGGTGCTTACGGTTCAGGGCTGGGCGTTATGCCTGATCTGGTGACGCTGGGTAAAATCATCGGCGGTGGTCTGCCGGTGGGCGCGATTGTCGGCCCTGCGGCCTGTCTCGACCGCCTGGCGCCTGTTGGTTCGGTTTACCAGGCCGGAACTCTTTCGGGCAATCCTCTGTCACTTGCCGCAGGAAGCGCGACGCTTAAAATTCTGCGCGACGAGCCGCCCTACGATTATCTGGAGAAACTCGGTGCGATGTTCGACAGGGCAGTTGCAGATGAGTTGCCGCAGCATGCAGTATCAATCAAGCGTGTCGGTTCTCTGATATGGTTCTATCCCGGAGAAAAACCGGCTCCGCGCAGTACCGCACAGATCGAAGACGCCGCCGTCAGACGCTTCAATTCGATCTACTGGAAACTTCTTGACGCCGGTTTTTATCTTCCGCCCTCGGCCTATGAAGTGCTATTCTTGTCCAGTGCCCACACTGAAGGAGAAATCTGCGGTCTGGTAAGGGCAGCAGCTGTTGCGTTACGGGAAGAGGATGGCGTTTAAACACTTCGGCAGAAAATGTTCCGATCCGCGTTCGTGCCTGCGCGAATTCGGATATCATATCATATTCGGCTGCGCTCTTATGTGCATGAGTGCGCTTCTGGTGTGGTGGATTGTTTATATCGGCAACACTGTCAACGAACGGCACCGCATCGGCTTGAACATGCTTGAGCTGGTTTCGTCGATGCACGCCACCGTGCTGGGCAACGAAGACACTGCTCCGCAACCGGGAATGCTGAGTGCCGATGCCCATCTTGAAGTTGTAATGTGTTCAAACATCAGAGGTAGCGGACGCTTTGCCGCTCTGCCCAGGTGGCCGGAGTATTGTGTCAGGCCGCGTCAGGAAATTGTTGATAAGCTGAACGAAAAGTTCAGGCGACAGCGCCTGATGGTAAGCGGTGAAAGCACCCTTATGATACTGCTTCTGTTCGTTACTGTCTTCATGCTGCATCATTTTGTCGGTGTCGAGCGCCGTTTTCTGCATCAGCTCGAATCCATGCTGGCTTCGGTTGTGCACGAAATAAAAACTCCGGCAGCCGGAGTAAAAGCCCTGTTGCAGACGTTGGAAAGCGGGCGCATAAAGCCCGAAAACATCGCCGGGATGGCGCGCGCCGGAGTGCGCGAAATAGACCGCCAGGAGCATCTCATCGAGAATCTGTTGCAGAATCAGCGCCTGCGCTATCGTCCCGAAAGCTATAATATCGAAAACCTGCAACTGCGCGACATACTGACCCGGCTGTACGAGCATCGTCTTGCAACCTGCGACCATGAGCCGTTTGAGCTTGATTGTCGCGGCGATATTTATGTCCTGGCAGATCAGGGCGCTCTGGAAGTCGTAATTGAAAATCTGCTGGACAATGCAGTCAAATACGGCGGCAGGACTATAAAGATAGAAGTCGAAGAAAAGGACGAGTGGGTTTTTACTCATGTCTGCGATGACGGAATAGGTTTCGACCCGCAGAAGGACGGACTGCTTTTCAGACCGTACCAGCGTGTCAGGCAAAGTTCTGCCGCAGCCAGGCACGGCAGCGGGCTCGGCCTTTATCTTTCGCAGCGTCTGGCGCGTCAGATGGGCGGCGAACTGCTGGCGCACAGCGACGGAGAAGGAAAGGGCAGCCGCTTCAGCGTGAAACTGAAAAAAGGATTAAGTGATGTCCAGGATATTGCTGGTTGAAGACGAGGAACTAATAGGAACGATGGTAAAGCTTAACCTCGAGCAGGAAGCTTATGAGGTCGATTGGTTGCATCAGGCCGAGGGGGCGCTCGAAAAAGCTCAGAATGCCAGATACGATCTGATCCTTATGGACATCATGCTGCCTGGAATGAACGGCATCGAAGCCACCGCCGGTCTGCGGAAAGCCGGAATAGGCACGCCGGTGCTGATGCTTACGGCGCGCAGTGAAAGCCGCACAAAGGTCAACGGTCTGGATTCGGGGGCGGATGATTATCTGACCAAGCCTTTCGATATGGACGAACTGCTGGCGCGGGTGCGCGCCCTTATAAGGCGTGGTCAGGCGCGGGCGGAACTTCCTTCCGAAAGCGTGTTTTCATTCGACGGCTACCGCATCAACTTCGAAACGCGGCAGGCCGATACCAATGAGGGCAGAATCAGATTGTCCGAAAAAGAAACGGCGCTGCTTGAGCTGTTTGTCCGTCAGCCGAACTTCACTTTTTCGCGCTCGAATATTCTTGAAGAAGTATGGGGACTGAACGTCGATCCGACGGAGCGCACAGTAGACAACTTCATTGTCCGTCTGCGGAAACTTTTCGAGAAAGACCCGGCTCATCCAAGGCGCTTTATATCGGTGCGATCAGTCGGTTATCGTTTCGAACTCTGAATGGAAGGATAGAAAATGACTTTTCCACAAATGCGTCCGAGGCGTCTGCGTGAGAATGCCGTATTACGAGACATGCTCAGCGAAAACCGGCTTGCAAAATCCGATCTTATTTATCCCATGTTCGTAAAAGAGGGGCTGTCCGGTTCCGAGCCGATTTCGTCAATGCCGGGACAGTTCCGCTGGGGACTGGACGCATTGCCGGACCGTGTTGCAGAAGTTTCGCGCTGTGGCGTGCAGGCAGTAATTATCTTCGGCATTCCGCAGCACAAAGATGAGGAAGGCTCGCAGGCATACGCCGAAGACGGCATTGTTCAGCAGGCAATGCGCATAATAAAGAAGGACATGCCGGAGATGCTGATTATCGGCGATGTCTGCCTGTGCGAATACACGTCGCACGGCCATTGCGGAATGGTTTCCGGTAGGCGCATTCTGAATGATCCCACGCTTGAGTTGCTGTCTGCGGCAGCAGTTTCTCAGGCGCGAGCCGGAGCCGATCTGATAGCTCCGTCCGACATGATGGACGGGCGCATCGCGGCAATAAGACATGCTCTGGACTCCGCCGGGTTCGATCATCTGCCGATAATGTCGTATGCCGCAAAATACGCCTCGTCTTATTACGGCCCATTCCGTGAGGCGGCGGGTTCGGCACCCGGCTTCGGCGACAGACGTTCATACCAGATGAATCCGGCCAATTCCGACGAGGCTCTGCGGGAAGTGCGGCTTGATGTTGAAGAAGGAGCCGACATCGTCATGGTGAAGCCGGCGCTGGCTTATCTCGACATCGTTCGCCGTGTCAAAGATCGTTTCACCATGCCAGTGGCGGCTTATGCCGTCAGCGGCGAATACGCTATGATTGAAGCTGCCGCTGCGAACGGTTGGATAGACCGCCGCAGAACCATCATGGAAACTCTGCTTTCCATCCGCCGTGCCGGAGCCGATCTTATTCTGACTTACCATGCCCCGGAAGCCGCTGTCTGGCTTGACGAATAAACCGGTTCGATTTTTACAGGAGACTGGTCAGCCTGACAGGGTGTGCTCGTTCATACTTGTCAATATGACAATGACTTCGTATCCTGGTGATGAAAAATCAGTTGAAATACAGATTGTAAAAACACTCTTTCTGCTGTTAATATATTAACGTGCTTTGATTAGTCTTATGTTTTCACATCAGAACAATCGCAGGGGAAGTATACGTCAACAGTGGCATATGGCTTGCAGTATTATGCTTGGCTAACCTTTAACCGGAGCATCAGATATATTGCCATGACAGCTATAAAATCCATAACCGGTATTATTCTGTCCCTGATTCTGCTGCTTGTCGCTATCCCTGCGGCCAGTCAGGAAGCACAGAACAGAGACGAAGCAGGAGTGTCTCAGGAATCTTCCGCCACTGGCGGCGAGGTGGAAAACAAATGGTATTTTCATGTGCTTGCCGATGAAAAATACCGCCTGCGCATTTCGCAGAACCCGGACGAACAGGATCACGATCTGAGTCTGTACTTCGATTTCGGAGCCATCGACCCCTCTAATCGCTTCGGCGCCGATCTTTCGCTGGGCCTGTGGTGGGACATCAACGGCAACCCTGACAGCGGAAACAGTTCCTTTGCTTCATCCAGCGACGCCGATCCTCCGTTGTGGTTTGAAGTCTACAAACTTTCGCTCGATTATCATTCTGAGGACGTTCTGCGACTTGCCAGAGTCGGGCGTCAGGTAACTCTCATAGGAAAAGATGCCGCTTTCGATGGCGTGACTCTTGAAATAAGTCCGATTGCGCCGCAGCTGGATTTCTTTTTCATGGGCGGTCGCACCGTGCACTTTTTCGAAATCGACTCCGACATTTTCGAAGACTGGATGGCCGGGGTCGGGATGTCTTTAAAGCCTCATCAGGATGTGCGGCTTGAAATTGATTACCGCTTCAATATGGAGGACACGACGCTGGCCGTATCGGGCGGGAAAATGCCGCGCAGTGAAGAAATCAAAGATCATTCGCTGGGCATAGCCGCATGGTATCGCTACGACGAATGGTTCAGGCTGAAGGCGTTCATGCGCACCCTCAACGATGTGATTTCTGAAGCCGGAGGAGCCGCTGGCGCTTCATCGCAGGAATTCGAGTTCGGTGTCGATGCCGACGTGAAAGCGCAGACAACGACCTTGAAGGAAGTCGGTGAAAGCGAAGACCCGTTCTTCGCCATCAAAGGCGAAAGTCTGCCGTATCTTAATGTCAACCTCGATCTCTGGAAAAGCTTTACCGTTCCGGCAGGAATTTATGGAATTCATGTCGGTTATCAGGGCCGTCAGTTGACAAGCGGTGAGCAGAGCGCATTCAACCGCAATTCCGGGCGTGCCTATGTGCTTTTCAGTGCCGCAGACATTGCGGTAAAGGGTCCTTTTATTACCGCTGTCTTCGAGCGCTGGGCCGACGGCCCGGCTGTTGACGATGACGGATTGTGGTCTTTCGGAGGTTCGGCGGGCTACGATGTGAAACAGGTCCGCTGTGAAGTCGGCAGCAATTATCAGCTTTACAAATACGACTATTATCTTGATGCAGACGAACGCGCACATGTGCGTACCGTATTCGCCGATCTTAAAGTCAGGGCGCTGGAGTGGCTGGCTGTCAAGGCCCGCTACGAATATGAACTCTTCGACCGCGACGTGCATACCGTCACGCTCGGTCTGACACAGATATACTGAGAGGCCAGCCATGCATTTAAAAAAACGAACGCTTACAATTCTTAAAGCCGGCCTGCTGATAATGATCCTGTCTTTTCTGAGCGGTCTGCTTTTTGCCGATGAACTGAAAATTTTTTCGCACAAGTTCCATGCCGAACAGGGTGCTTCCTGCGCCGACTGTCATGCGGCGGATGCCGAAAAACCGCTGCCGACAGAAGAAAGTTGCGCGGCCTGTCACGAATCGCCGGTTTGGGGCGCAAAGCCCGGCGTTCAGGCCCGCAGGTTGCAAATTGCATTTCCGCACGCAAAACATGCTGCTGCGCTCGATTGCGCAGGCTGTCATGCCGCAACTGCCGCCGAAAATCAGAAAGATGGCAAGCCGGTTATGGTTTTTGCAGATTGCCAGAAATGTCATGTCGAGAGCGGCGTTGAGCTGAAAGAGAAGAATTGTCTGGCATGTCACGGCAGCGATCCGCGCAAGGAGATTCCGGCGGATCACAAAGTCGTCTGGAAAAAACGTCACGGCATGGAATCCGAATGGCGCGCCTTTGACGACCATGGGCGCGACTGCAAACTCTGCCATCGAGACAACGCCTGTCTGGCGTGTCACCGCAGTCAACAGCCGGAGACTCACAGCGGCATGTGGCGCGTGCGTGCGCACGGCAAAGCCGCCGCCTGGGATGATCGGGGCTGCAAAACCTGCCACGAGACCGGATCATGTATCCGCTGTCACCGCGAACAGAAGCCTCTTAATCATGTTGGCAACTGGCGCATGCTGCACGGAAGAGTCGGCGGAGCTTTCTTCAGCAACTGCAGTGTCTGTCACCGTCTGGCCGAACCGAACTGTGCGGAATGTCATGGAGCAAAGAAATGAAAAAGCCTGGTCTTAAAACGATCATTCTCGCAGTTTTGCTGTTTTCACTGACTTCCGCATGCAGCAGCGACGATCTGGCCGACGGTTTCGCTGACGGTCAGTCTCCATATGGAAGTTTTCATACAAAAGGCTGGACAGCTCCAACCTCGCATGGTGCGGCATGGATGGCGGATATGGATTCCTGTTCCGAGTGTCACGCTGTCGATCTGTCCGGCGGCACCAGCGGAGTGTCGTGCGAC